>CAZTPJ010000008.1:0-68751 GCA_964614515.1 uncultured Phycisphaeraceae bacterium
CAGGTCGATGCGCGGTTTCGACCGGTGTATCGCCCGTCGGCGGTCGATCGTCGCGTGCCGGGCAAGGCCGGCGTGTTTGAAGACTTCGGCGTGATCGAAGGCCCCCACAACCTCGGACAGGCGGTGTTGATGCGACTGCTCACGCCGCGCGGGGAACTGACAGCGCTGGGACATCCGTCATATGGCTCGCGGCTTTTTGATCTGGTCGGACGGCCGAACTCGACGACGACGCGCAACCTTGTGAAACTCGCCGTGCTTGAGGCACTGGCGGAAGAGCCGCGACTGGAACCAGATGCGGATGTGTCGGTGTCGCCCTCACCGGGGACGCGCGACCGCGTGGACATTGTGATTCGCGCCCGGGCCGTGGGCGAGGCGCAGGTTGTGACGATCGGACCGATTTCGCTGGAGATTTCGCCGTGAGTTTTCGACGCCGCACCTATCCCGAAGTCAGGGACAACCTCTTGACGAGCCTGTCGCAGGGGATCGCGGGGGAATCGCACGCGTTTCCGCCGTCGGCGAAGGGGCCGTATCAACACGTGCTTGAGCGTTCGGCCGTGGCCCGCATCGTGTCGGTGTATGGCATGAGGGGGGGGGAGCCGCTGGCGTTCACGCAGGATGTGGATTTTCGCCTGCTCGCTGATGGCAAAACGATCGAATGGCTCGAGGGCGGCGCGACGCCGGATGAAGGCACGCTGCTCGACGTGAACTATCAGGTGTCGGGCGTGACGGGTCGCCCGCCGGACCTGCACACCGGCAGCGTCGTGCGCACGCTCGCCGAGGCGATGGGCCTGGAGATTGCGCGGCTGTATGCGCAACTCGACGCGGTGTATCGCGCGGGCTTCATCGACACGGCCGATGGCTCCGCGCTCGACAACGTCGTCGCGCTGCTCGGGATTGATCGCGTTCGCGGCGGAAGGGCCGCGGGCGAAGCGAAGTTCACGCGCAGCAGCGCCAGCACGGGCCAGATCACCATTCCCGTCGGCACGCGCATCATCACCATCGACGGCGCGATCGAATATGAAACCACCGAAGCCGCGGCCCTCTCGCCGGGACAAACGACCGCTCGCATTCCCATCCGCGACACGGAGCCAAACGATCCCGTCGAAGCCGACACGCTCACCGTGCTGCCCATACCCATCGCGGGCATCGCATCGGTGACGAACCCCTCGGCCACGGCCATTTCAACGCGAGACGAGACTGACGGCGAACTTCGCGCTCGCGCCAAAAGTTTCCTCCACGCGAGCGAACGCGCCACGCTCGGCGCAATTCGCGCGGCCATCTCGCGACAGGGCGCGGCGGCGGATGTCGAAGAACTCGCGGGCACGCCCGGCGTGGTTCGCGTGACGCTGCACGCGGACGCGGGACTGACGCCGGAGATGCACCAGCGCGTGCTTCGCGCGGTGGATGATGCGCGCCCGGCCGGGATCGTCATCGACTGGGCTTCGCCCATCGTCCCGCGTGCGGTGAACGTGTCGCTGAGGCTGTCAACTTCCGCGGATCTGACGTCGGATCAACTGCGCGGGATTCAGCAGAAGGTCCGTGCCGGCATCGAGGACTACTTCGCGCGTCTGCCCGCGCGAGAGGCCGCAAGTCTGGGCAAACTGCTCGCGCTGGCGCTCAATGCCCAGGGCGTCGAGGATGCGAAGATCATCGCCGCGACATGGATCACCGAAGTTGGCGAAGAAGATGTGCTAGACGCCGCCGCCGGCGTGCTCGCCATTGAGGGACACCCCACCGTTTTGGGAGAACTGCACATCGCGGATCCGAATCTGGCGACGCGCATGACGGCCGTGGTGCGTTTCCCCGCCGTCGAGGCCCCGCCGAATGAACCCGCGATTCGCGATGCGCTCACCAGTGCGCTGGCGTCGATCAATCAGGCCAACGCCGGCGATTCCGGCGCGGGCGTGCATATTCGCACGCTCTCGCGGGCGCGACTGATGTTCATCACGCCATTGCCCACGGCGGGCAAGGTCACGGGCACGCTGGCGACATTCGACGCGGGTGCGCAATCGGGCGCTGCGCCGAGTTACGGCGACGCCGGCGCGTATGACGTCGAGTTCGCCATCAGCACCGAGACGGGGCTGGTGCGGTTGTTGTCGCAGGATGAGGATCCGGCGTATGTGCTCGCGCCGGGCGAGCGCATCGTGCTTCAGGGTGTCGAGATTCAGGAGCAATAGCAGTCGCACATGGGTTCATATGAACGCATCCTGACCCGACTCCCGATGCTGTATCGGCCCGAAGCCGATGAGCGCGGGCTTGCCACGCGCTTGCTGCGCTCGGTCGGCGGTTCGCTTGACTCGGCCGCGGATGCGGCGCAGGTTGTGCTTCAGGCGCACTGGTTCAAGCACGCGAGCAAGGCCGCAACGAGCGCCTATCAGCAGCGGCGACGCCGGGCGCTGCGCATCGCGGCATCACGCCCGACCGATGCGCTGGACATTCTCGATCCGATGCGCCTCATCGAAGTCTTGCGGTCTCCGACCAACGCGCTGGAGCAGTTCGTTCGCTCGCAATTGTCTGGCGATACGCGGGCGCTGATGGTGTCGGGTGAGCCTGCGCCCGTGCAACGGGCGATCCTTGCGGATCTGCATCTGTTGATCGCCGGGCCGTTGCTGTTTGAGGAGGCTCGGTTTGCTGAGATCGAGTTGTCTGAGGCCGTGCGAGAGCGATTGACGATTCCGCTGACGCCCGGCGAGCAGTTTGATCTGAACATTCGCCTGCTGGAAGAGGGACTCGCGGGGCTTGTTGCGCGGCGACGCGAGGACCAGCCGTATCTTGAGGACTTGGCGCGGTTGTCGTCGCTGCTGAGCCTGCGCCCGCGTCGTGAGCCGCAGGATTCGCCCGAGAGCGCTGAAGCGTTTCGTCGGCGCGTGTCGCGGATCGTGTCGCTGTATCGCGAGGGCGTGGGGACGCGCGGCGCGATCGAACGCATGGTGGAGGCGGAGTTGCCCGTGGATGTGCGTGCGGCGGCGATTCGCGCCGTGCGGGCGTTTCGCGTCGAAGAGTTCGCGCCGGGCGCGCTGGTCGCGGCGGAAAGCGCCAGCGCATCGCTCGAGGGCGCGGCCGTGTTGTCGCAGATGGGCACACGCGGCCCGCCCGCAGGCGTGCTCGGACCGCTGATGCGCTGGGCCACGCGAAACACGGGCCTTGAATCCGCGCCGCCGACACTGATCGTGCAGGGCATCGAGGCCGTGCCGCCGCTCACCATGCCCACCGAGCGCCCCATGATCGAGTTGCTTGAAGGGGGGGGCGAGCGAGCGTGCATCGGCGTTGGGTACCTCGGTGTGCTGGCGGCGGATCAGGCGCTTCGCATCCGTCCAACGCGCGCGACGTGGCTCGCGGGCGAAGGTGGCGTGGAGGTGGCGATCTCACCGCCGACTGATAACGGCGCGCCGATCACACCCAACGGGCCGTGGGAGACTTCCGCCGGCGCGCCCGCGGAGCGCGTGGTCGCGATGGCCGTGGGCGCTGACCTGGCGTTGTGGGCCGCTGTCGAGGAAGCCGGTCAAAGCGCGTTGTGGCGCTATGACGGGCGAGACTGGGCCGAGGTCGTCGCGCTCGATGCGACGCCACGCACATTGACCCCGCATGGACGACAGTTGCTCATCGGCACGGCCGATGGCCTTCGATCGCTCGATGTGTTTCCAACCGGAGCGCATGTGGTTGACGCGGCGAGCGTGCTTGCGGCCGAGCCTGTGCTGGCGATGGCGAGGCTTCCTGATCGTCGATGGCTGATCGGGTGCGAATCGGGCCTGTTTGTCGCGGATGCGGCGCTGCAAACGGCCGAGGCGATGATCGACGCGACGCCCGTTCGCGCTGTGCATGTTGACCGATGGGGGAACGTGTTCGCGGCGGGCGAGTTCGGACTCGTGCAGCGACGCGCGGGCTCAAACGCATGGCACGCATTGATCGCCGAAGGCGGAACAGAACAGACGCGCGACTGGCTCGAACTGCAACTCGACGCACAGGGACGACCCGCGATGCCCGATCCGGCGCAGGTCAGAATCCCACCCGTGCTGGCCGTGCATCGCACGCGCGATGGCACGATCTGGCTGGGAACCACGCGCGGGATCGTGCGATATGTCGCCCGAACAACCGGTCCGATGGCCTATGAAACGGCCGTGGAGGCGTTTCCCGATCTTGTGCCCGGCGAAGTCTTCGCCATCGCTGAAGATTCGCACGGCGTGCTGTGGATTCTGACCGATCGCGGCGTGCTTCGTTTTGATGGTCGCGAGTTTTCGCAGCGTCGCGGCGATGCGTGGGTGCGGCTGGGTCGCGCCGATCAGTTGCACGATGATCGTGTTGTGCCGCGTGGTTCGTGGCGATACACGCGCGCGGGCGATCAATGGGAGCGACTGGACCCATCGTCCGGCCCGTTCACGCCCTATCTGCGTGAGACGCCGCGAACGACGGACGAACCCACATCGCGAGCGATCGCATGGAGCGATGACGCGGTGGCGGACCTTGGCTCGTGGGATGGCGCGACGTTTTCGCCGCAGTCCGATGTCCCGCGAGAAGAGATCGTCACGCGGATCAAGCCGGACCCGACGCGCATCGTGTCATCGCGATTCGGCGCGATACCGCGCGTCCCCGTGGGTGACGCGACATGGCGATATCTGTCGATCGAACCCGATCCACCCCCCCCTCCGCCCGCGGGCGAACGGGCAACATGGACCACCGAGGGCCGATTGCAACCGCCGCCACAGTCACCCGATGCGTGGGCGCCAGGTCGATTCGACGTGGCCGCGCCGCCGCCACCGAGTGAATTTGATGAGTCGGTCTTCGCGTATGCGCCGTGTGCGAAGGTGTGGATGTCCTGGTCGGCGATGCGATCACTGCATGTCCTCGTTCGACTCGAACGACAGTTCAGCGAAGAAATCGTCGGTGATCCGCTGCTGGATCGCGTGTGGCAGGGTGTGAATCGAGTACGTCCGGCGGGCATCCGCGCGAGTGTGGCCGTGGACAATGTCATCGTCAGAGGAGAAGGCCATGGGTGAACTCGTTGATCGTCTTGGGAGCATGGCGCCCGGGCAGTTGATTCGCAGCGAAGACTGGAACGCGCTGGTTGCGGAGGTGGAGGTCAATCGCGACGCCATCGCCGCGATGGGTCAGCAACTCGGCCAGCGCCTTGATGAACTCGCCGGGCGCGTGGGCGATGTGGAGAGCCGTCTCGACGCGCTCGAGTCACTCGTCGAGCCGTACTTCCGCACGCATGTGCGATTGGCCCTGCGCAGCACCGCGCTTCGCGCGGTGATGGGGCAGTCCGTGGAGATCACGGCCAGCGTTCTGGATCTGGCGGGGCGCGAACTCGATTTGTCAAACGCGGCGACGCGGCCGTGGATCGACTTTGTCACGCTCTGGGGGCGGCTGAAGCCCGTCGCGGGCTTCACGAGTGCCGGCGGCGTGGGCGATCGCACGATCTCCGTGCAGGTCAACGCACAGGGCCTCGCTCGCGTGCAACTGCGCCCGGATCACGTCGAGGGACTCAGCGAAGAGGTCGAAAATCAGGTCGGCGTCCTGCTGGAGGCACGCCCGATCGCGAATCAACCGCGCGTCTTTGAGCGAATGCTGGCCGCGGCCACGCCGGTCGATGCCGATGTGACGGCCGCGTTTCGCACGCTCAGCGCGGAGTATGACCGCGTCAGCGCTCAGAGCCTGCGGCACTTCACCGATGCGTATTACGCGCAGTCACCCGCGACCGTCACGGGCGGCGTCGCGCCGAGCATCATCGAGCGATGGCGCCACGGCTGGCGCGATGAGCGCGCAACCGTGCTCGCGTTCGCCAAGCCCGATGCCGACGCCACCACGCCAGATCACGCCCTGGGCGTCGCGACGATTCAAATCACCTTCCGAGACTGGATCGGGCCGTGGATCGTGATTGACTATCTGCCGAGTCGCACGGCCATCGTGACAGATTTTCGCGAGCGCCTGCCGCGGATCATCACGAACAAACTCGACGAGTCGATCTTCCGCATTCGCGATGAGGTCGAGACGTATGTGCGCGACATGGGTGTGCTCGGACGCATCAAGACGTATTCGGGCGTGCGCGAAGCAATCGCCGGCCTCCCCCCCACCACGCAGCCGCAGATCCTCACCAACCTCACGACGATCGTCGGCGGCGCGATGGCGATGCAACAGTCAATGGAGACCTCGCAACTCGCGACGATGGCCGCGGCCGGGCAGGGTCATGCGTTCGCGGCGTTTCTCGGCAGCGCGGGGGTGTCGGAGCAGTCGGCGGGCGGCGCGCGTGACTTGGCGGCGCGGGCGAACGAGGCCGTCGGCGGGATCCGTCAGGATGTCGGCCAGCAGGTTCGTCGCGAAGTCGAAGCGCGGGTTGAAGAACTTCAGCAGCCCGGCGGCGCGCTGGAGAACATTCGCGCCGAGATCACCACGACGCGCGACCAGGTCTTCGCGATGAACACCGGCCTCGGCGATGTCACCCGGATTCAACGACAGATGCAGAAGGTGGATGAAGTGAGCGATCGGCTGGATCGCGCGCTGCGCGTCGGCCCGGGTTGATCGCACGGCGGAGACACTGACCGATGGATGAAGCGCCTGCCATCACGTTGTCGATCCGAGTCTCGGCGCGAACCGTGTTCGCCGGCGCGCCGGTGCTCATGACCGTCGAAGCGTTGGAGACGCCATCGTTGCAGCCCGCGGCCGGCGTCGATGTACTCATGGCCGCGTCGTGGGGCGTCGTCACGCCGCCGAGCGCCGGCGGCGGCGCGGGCAGGTCGGTCAGGCTGCGAACGGATGCTCGCGGCCTGGCGCGTGTTGTTCATCGAACGCCGGCCGGGCACGCGATGACGCCGACCCAGGCCGATGCCCTGCTCACACAACTCACCGCGCTGGGTCGCCCGGATCGACCAGGTTGGGACGCATCGCCGCAGATCGAACGTTTTGCACGGCTGTATCGCCTGGACACCCACGGCGCGCTACGCGAAGCGGTCGATCAGGTCGCCGCGGAACTCGATGGCGTCGCGCCCGGACGTAGCGGACTCGATGTTTCGCTCGAAGCCCGCGCGATGACAGACGATGGCGCCGTGCTTACCCGCATCGCGCCGATCCGCATCGTGGCATGGACCACCGCCCTGGCGCGTGCGCTGGAGCGAGTGATCGAAGCCGAGGGAAGCGCGGCCGGCGCCATCAAAGGGCTTGAACTCGATGGGTTCAAGGCCGAGCAGCTCGCGGGACTGGCGATGAGCCGTCTCGATCGGGTGGCCATGCACGAACGCGGCGCGCTGGGCAAGCGCGCGGCCGAGTCGCATGTGCAGCGCAGCATTCGCGAGTTCATTGATGTTGAAGTCTCGGCGAAGCCCGTTGAAGAGCGGCTCGTTCTTCGCGCGGGCCTCGGCCCGGCCGGCGCGATGGGATCCATCACCGGGCTGTCGATGTTGTCGGCCACGGTGAAGACAACCGCTGTCGCGAAGTCGCCCGGCATCGGGCGAGACTTGAACGATGCGCTGCAGGGCTTTCGCACGGACTTGCGTGCGGCCGTGGCGACCTCGTTTGCCGAAGCGAGGCGTCAACTCGATGAACATCGCGGGCTTGCGGTGTCGGAGTTCGCGACGCTGGTCGCCACGCGACTTGACGCGGCGTCGCGCGATGCGCAGTCGCGGTTTGAGGCGGCCGGGATTGCCGCCGTCGATGCCATGCGCACCGAGTTGACGCGGCAGGCATCATCACTCACGGCTGAGGCTCGCGCGGGGTTCGAGCGACAGATCGCCGAAGCCACGCTCTCGCTGCGCCAAGGCGTTGAACGGGAGATCACCACTCTCTCCACGCGCGTTCGTGACACCGTGCAGACCACCATCGCGGACTTCACACGCGAGATCGGCGGGCGAGTCGAACGCCTGGAGCGCACGGCCGTCACCACCGATCGCCTCAATGACGTTCTCACGCCGATCAACCGCGATCTCGTGTCGCTCAACCAGCGTCAGACGAATCTGGAACAGCGCACGGGGCGTGATTTCACCGACGTGCGAACGCAGCTTGACGCCAAGGCCGACGCTCAACGACTTGACGCGCTGGAGCGCGAGACGCAGGCAGGCCTGTCGCGAAAACTCGATACGGCCGCGTTCACGCCCTTTGAGCGAAACGTCAATGCGCAACTCCAGCAGCAGCGCACGCAGATCAACACGATCAACACGCGCGTGTCGCGCGGACCGAATCCATGATTCAACGCGCGTTCAAGTTCGATGGTGAGGCCGCGCCGGCGTCGCACGCGCGAACGTTCCGCCTTGACGCCACGAACGGGTCCGGCGGACGACTCGCGACGTTTCGTGTGTCGCTGGCCACCGACAGCGCGGCGTCGATTCGCCCAATCGCACAGAGCACGAAACTCGACCTTGAGTTTCGCAAGGTCGAGTACAATACGCTCAGTTCCACGTCGCCCGCGCCGGCGGGGACGAAGGCGAACCACGCTGTTGGAGCCCTCATCAAGCTTGATGCGCCGCGTGAACTCGTGCGAATCCGCATGGCCTCGGGCACCGACGCGCTGAAGAAGTCGGCGCAGATTTCCCTGCACCGCGTCGATGGCAACGCCGCTTCTGAAGAGCCGACCCTGCGAGCCTCCCCATCACCGGCGGGAACATTCGCCATCCCCGCGGGCTTTGTGGACCGGCGCGTTGTCATCAAAACCGCGGCGGCGGGCACGCTCACGGCCGCGGACATTTCCGAAGTCGTCGTGCGATCATTTCCAACAGGGCCGCGCGTGCGGCTGTCATTGCCGCTGGCGATGTCGGAGCCTGCGCAGGTCTGGAGCGCGCCGGGTGAGTTTGATCGCTCGAGCGAAGTGCCGATGCTCAGCGTTCAGATCGGCGCGGCGCTGGCCGATGTCCTCGCGCGGCTCCTGGCTGATGCGGCCAGGCCGATGCCGGAGTTCGTGCATGTGGATGTTCACGTCGAATCCGATGCGCCGTGCGAGGTAACGATCAAGCAATGCGAGATCGCGTATGCGATCGAATCCCGCGTGCCGTCCGATGGCGAACCGATCGTCCTGCGATTCCCCGGTGGCGCGGAAACCTCGCGCACGATCGACCTGCCCATCCCCGCCGGCGCGAGCATCACACGCGCTGAAATCAACGCCGTCGAGTCCTTCTCCGGGTCCACGGCCAACGCCCCGCCCACCAACAACGGCCCCGCGCTCGATGCGCTGCGTCAGTCCCGCGGCGTCGAGATCACCGCGGGACACAAGGGGGGGGTGTTCATCGCGACCGCGGCTCCCCTTCGCTTCGCCGGCATCGCCCTGGGACTTGTCGCGCTTTCGCAAAGCGCCACGGCCGAGGCGAGCGTGCATCGCGGCGACCTCGATGTCGGCGTGGGCGAACTGCTCGCCGCAGGCGCGCTGCGCCCGGCCGGGCGGTCTTGGGCCACTGCGCTGTTCGACAAGCCGGTGATCGTCCAGCCGCCGGGGGCGTGGGTGGTTGTCGCCGTGCATGATGGCGCGCTCGCGTGGCTGGCCGATGATGACCAGACCCATGACGCCTTCATCGCGGGCCACGGCGAACGGCTTGAACGAGGCCACATTATTCGCGGCGTGCATCCGGCCGTCGTCCTGTTGCCGACACGCGATGCGTCCGCAACGACCGCCAACGGCGCGCTGCGAGTACGCCTCGCGGACATCGACGTTCCGCGAACCACGATCGGTGATCGCGGCGATGTCTTGTACGATGTGACGGCCGCGCTCACAGCACACCTGGGCGCGGCGAGCGCATCCCCTCGCACGACTCGCGTGGACCTCTCCACGCCACTGCGCGGGATCATCACCATTCGATCCATTGCGCTTGAGTACGACCTGGCTTGACGCGCAGTCACCAAGAAATCAGCAAAAAAGCCCGGATTGGCGATCGCCTAAGCGCCAACCCGGGCGAGAGCCACGGCCGTGAACGCAGAACGCGTCCGCGGCGGGCTGAATCAAGGAGGACCAACAAACAAGTTCTGGAACATCAGAAAGTCGAAGATGTCGAATACGCCGACGCCCGTGGTGTGATCAAGGTCCGCACGCGGGTCCATGACGGTCCAGAGGTTCTGAAACTCGATGTAATCGAAAATGTCGAGGAGTCCGTTGCGGTCAAAGTCCGCCGGATGTCGAGGACAGCCAATGACGGCGAGTTCGACATCATCCACGGCGGCTTCGACGATCGCGCCGGTGTCATCGCGCGCCACGAAGCGCAATCGCATCGTCTCGGTCGAGGGGAGGAAGTCTTCCACGCGGAAGTCCTTGCGAACCCACGCGCCCGCGTTCTCGCTGACGATCTCGACATCGACCCATGTCTGTCCGCCATCGTTCGAGAGGCGAATGGGCATTGTGTTGGTACGCGGATTGGAGCCTTGATCGTTGCTGTACCAGCGGTGATAGGTGAGCATCGGTTCGGGGAAAATGATGTCCCATCCGCCAGTGGCATCGAACACCGGCGATGTCAGCGTCGTCGCGCCACCGTCCACGTCGTACTGCCCGATGCTCGAACCCGCCCGACCATCCGTCACCCAGCAGTTCACGCCAGGGGGGGGCGTGTGGTCATCGCCAGGCTGCGCGGCGGTGGGCTGTGGGTCCATGCGATTCCAGATCCCCGCGGTGGCCGTATCGCCCGGCGCGCCGACGGTCCAGCCCAGGTCCTGCTCCATGTCGTCGGTGTACGAAACCACGATAATGTGCGCGGGCAACGCGACCGGCGCGGTCTCGCCACCGGACGGCAGCGTGACCGGCGTGCCGACGGTGGTCTCGGCCTCGATGAAGAACTGAACATCATCGCCGCAGGGAACTTCGGGCAGGTTCGCGCTGAACAAGCCGCCGCCGAGGGACGTGAGCGACGTAGCCGTGAACGCGCCGGATGAACCAACTCGATGCCAGAGCGTTTCGCTTCCCGGTTCGAGTTGTTCGAGGCCGTTGTCAATGCGAACGCCGATCTCGGTCTTCTGATTCGGCGTGACACTCGCGGGCAGCGCTGGTTCAAAGGCCATGATGAGCGGCGGGGGCACGACCCAGTCGGCAAGGGTGTAGAACGCCTCGGCCGTCTCAATGCCGGTGGGGACAATCTGATCCGGCGGCAGGACGAAGCCGAACTGGCCGGTGTCGCGAAGTTCAATCGTCCATGAAAGGCAATCGAGCGCGACATGCGCCCAGTCGACGATGGTGCCGGACGTGACATAGAGGATGACCGACCCTTGGCCGTGGTCATAGGGCGTGCCATGCACGTCCTCAATCGCACGTTCCATGGCCGTGCCGACCTCTTCATAGAGCGGATAGTTCGTGGGCGGCTCGGTGGTGAAGCCCCACGGCGCGAGGATTTTCTGCGCGTAGGAATGTACGTCGATGTGGGCGACGATGCGCGAGGCCATCGGCTCGAAGAAGGCTGCGAAACCGGCCGCTTCAGGTTCACTCAGCGGCGCTGTGCCGCGGTAGGTATCGTTGCACGCCTGACCGCTGGAGCCGCTGCTGCGTCCCCACTCATACGACCAGTTGCGATTGAGGTCCACGCCGAAACAAGTGCTGCCCTGCGGGGGCGTCTGCCGATTCTTTCGCCACAGGCGCTGGCCGCCGCCGCCTTCGCTGGTGGGACGAGTGAAGTGATACCCGTCGGGGTTCATCATCGGCACGATGTAGAACTCGATGTTATTGACGAAGCGCTGAACCTCGGGGTCCGTCGCGTACTTCGCGAGCATGTCCTCGACGAAGTACATGCACGTCGCCGGGCTGATCCACTCTCGCGCGTGCTGGCCGCCGTTGATGACGATGATCGGGCGTGTGCCCGGATTGTTCGGCCCGGTGATGCGGATGCCGCGGATCGTGCGACCCTGCACCGACTGGCTGACATTGACGATCTCGGTGAGATTCGGGTACGCCGCGGCCACCTGATCCAGCCGTGCATCGTGATCGGCCAGCGAGCGATAGTCGTCGTACCAGTTCCCATCGGGCGCGCCCGCCTGAGCCAGACGCAGCGTCTCGGCGTCGATCAGCGCCTGCACATCCGCGATCATGACATCGTGCGCGATGCCCAGCTGCGCGAACGCGTCATACTGCGCTGGAGACATGCGAACATCAAACGTGCCCACTCCCGCGCCCGTGCAGGTCCAGATGTCGTCCGTCAGCGCCGTCGCCGCCATCACCTCGCGCGGCGATTTCGCATGCACTCGCACCACGCGGTGCGCCTCGAAGCGTTCAATCGCCGCTTCGACGGCCGCACGCGGCGCAGGCTCCACCTGCGCATGCGATGCACCCGACACACACAACGCCAACGCCACGGCCGAGAGCCGAACTCGATTCAAACTCCGCATATCGCCTTCCCCTTGCGGCGAATCAACTTCGCCCCGACATGGTGATTACACAGCAAAGTCGCCGCGTTGTCAACTGAAAAAGGGGGCGAAGTGTCAAGATGCGGAAAACACGCGGAAACCGGCGGGACAATCCCGGGGGCGTTTGCCTCGGGTCCACCCGCGAATTCCTGACCCGCGAACTACTTCCACTCGCACAAATGCCAGTTTTTCTTGCCTCTTCGCATGGCGACGAAGGCGTTGTGGAGCAGATCCGAGGACGTAAGTCGTGTATCGACAGAGGCTTTCTTCCCATTGGTACTAATCGCACCACTCGTGAGGAACTCCCGCGCCTCGCGCTTTGAGGCAGCCAGCGAAGTCTGCGGCAACAGGTCCACCAGGGCGACGCCCTCGCCCGCCAGCGCTGACTTGTCGTGCGTGGTTGTGGGCACATCCGCGAGTACCTCGCGGAAGGTCTGTTCGGTGAGCGATGCGATGTCGCCGGAGAAGAGGGCCTGCGTGGCGGCCTCGGCATCGGTCAAGGCGTCAGGCCCATGCAGCAGGCGTGTCGCCTCGCGCGCGAGCGTTCGCTGGGCCTCGCGTGCGCCGGGGTTGGCGGCGTGGCGAGTCGTGATCGCTTCGATTTCTTCTCGCGGCAGGAGCGTGAAGGTCTTGAGATAGCGTTCGACATCCGCGTCGGCTGCGTTGAGCCAGAACTGGTAGTAGGCGTATGGACTCGTGCGATGCGCGCTGAGCCAGATGGCGCCGGATTCGGTTTTGCCGAACTTGGTGCCGTCGGATTTGGTGATGAGGGGGGCGGTGAGGCCGAAGGATCTCGCCGCTGAGTCGTCGTGCAACGCTTCGACACGGCGAATGAGATCCGCGCCACCAACAATGTTGCCCCACTGATCGCTTCCGCCCATCTGAAGCGTGACGCCTCGCTCCTTGAACAGGTGCAGGTAGTCATACGCCTGAAGGACCATGTAACTGAACTCGGTGTACGAGATGCCCTGGTCGCGGGCGTGGAGGCGTTCGCGCACGGAGTCCTTCTGGATCATCATGTTCACCGAGAAGTGCTTGCCGATGTCGCGGAGGACTTCGAGGTACTTGAGTTGTCCGAGCCAGTCGAGGTTGTTGAGGATTGTCGGAGTCTGACCCGTGCCACCGGCAACCACGGACGCATTGGCGAAGATGCGCTCGAAGATGCCGCGCTGAGCGTTCACGTTGTCCTCGACCTGCCTTTCCGTCATCAGCATGCGCTCGGCCGACTTGCCCGACGGGTCGCCGATCAGCCCCGTCCCCCCCCCCATCACCACGACTGGCTCATGCCCGGCCCGCCGGAAATGGACGAGCAGCATGATCGGCACGAGGTTGCCGATGGTCAGCGAGTCGGACGTGGGGTCAAAGCCCGCATAGGCCCGGCGCGGATGGTTCACCGGGTCGGCGAGATGTTCGCGCAGTTGATCCACATGCGTGACCTGGTGAATCAGGCCGCGCCATTCGAGTTCCTTGAGAAAGTCGATCGGCGTGCTGCTCATGCGGGTGAAGGATATGGGGCGTCATGGGCGTGAGCCGCCGCGTCCGCGGCACGCCCCGCCGCGTCCGCGGCAACCGTATAATCCCACGACCGCGAAGAGTACACGGACCATGAAGAAACTCACGCTGAGCATGGATGAAAAGGACATCCGCCTCGCTCGCCGGCTCGCCAAGGAGCAGGGCACGAGCGTCTCGGCGATGTTCACGAGCATTCTGCGCCTGATGGCCGCGAAGAAACGCAACGGCACGAAGAACGGGAAGGATGAGGAACTGCCGCCGATCACGCGAAGCCTCACCGGCATTATCAAGATTCCCGAAGGGAAGACCGATCGGGAACTGATTGAAGAGGCGATCCTCGAGAAGTTCGGATTCGAGCCGTGATCGTGTTCTTCGATACCAATGTCGTGCTGGACGTCTTTACGCACCGCCAGCCATTTTATCACGACTCCGCCCGATGCTGGGCCATGGCGGAGAAGCGACAGATTCAAGGGCTGGTGTCCGCGGTCGGCATGACGACTTTGTACTACGTTGTGCGGCGGTATCGTTCACGCGCCGAGGCGGCGCGCATGCTCGAAGCCGTTCGCGCCTGCGTGGGCTTCGCGCCCTGCGATGCAACCATCATCAACCAGGCGATCGACGCGGCGTTCACGGACTTTGAGGACGCCGTGCAGTACTTCAGTGCCAGGGCCGCGCAGGCCGATGCGCTGCTGACTCGCAACACGGCCCACTTCCCCTCGGGCGACCTCGCGGTGCTCACACCCGGCGAGATGGTGTCACGGCACGCATCGGACTGACCCATCGCCGACGCCCGCAATTTCGCGGCTTCGCGGGCTTTGAGCCGCGCGACACGCATACGCTTGGGCACGGCGGCGCGACCCGGACGGCCGTGGCACGCCAAACTCCGCATGAACGACGCCATCATCAGACTTCGCACCAACGTGACCAAGGTCTTTCTCGGCAAGCCGGAGGCCGTGGATCGCGTCATCTGCTGCCTGCTCGCACGCGGACATGTGCTGATCGAGGATGTGCCGGGGGTGGGCAAGACGGTGCTCGCCACGGCTCTGGCCAAGAGCATCGACTGCTCCTTCAGCCGCCTGCAACTTACGCCTGACCTCCTCCCCAGCGATGTGCTGGGCGTGAGCATCTACAACCGCGACAGCGGCGAGTTCGTCTTCAACAAGGGCCCGATCTTCGCCAACATCATCCTCGCCGACGAAATCAACCGCACCACACCGCGAACGCAGACCGCCCTGCTCGAAGCGATGAACGAGGCGACGGTCTCCATCGATGGGCGATCCCACCGCCTTGAACAGCCGTTCATGGTCGTGGCGACGCAGAATCCGTATGAGTTCGAGGGCACGTACCTCTTGCCCGAGAATCAACTCGACCGCTTCCTGATGCGAACGCGACTGGGCTATCCCGACCCGCAGGTCGAGGCCCGCGTACTCGACCTGCGCCCCGCGAGCCAGACGCTCCCGCAACTCGAACCCGTGATGAGCAAGCAGGAAGTCATCGAACTTCAACAGGCCGTGGACGAAGTGCGGCTCGACGAGTCGCTCGTGAACTACATCATCGAGTTGGCGAACGCGACGCGACGGCACGATGAGATTCTCGTCGGGCTTTCGCCGCGAGGGTCGCTCGCGCTGGCGCAAGCGTCGCGCGCCACGGCCATCCTCGCCGGACGCGACTATGTGATCCCTGAGGACATCGTGCGCAACATCACGGCCGTGTGTGCCCATCGCCTGATCCCGCGGTCGTATGCGCAGGATGGGGATGCGATGGCGGCGGATCGGATTCTCACGTCGATTGTGCAAACGCTGCAAAGCCCCGCATGAACATCGTTCACAGCGAAGGGAGCGACCCATGGCCAGACTCGTTCGTCACGACGGCACAGGCCCGTACAAGATCGATCCGAAGACGTGGCCGGAGGGCAAGATGATCTTCGTCTGCGCGTGCGGGTTGTCCAAGACGATGCCGCTGTGCGATGGCACGCACAAGTCATGCGCCACCGAGCAGCCCGGCACCGTGTACGTGTACGACAAGGATCGTCAGCGCGTCGTCGAAGAACGTGCGGACGATTGACCCCTTCTCCCTGAACGGCGTCAAAGAGGCTGTTTCAGAACTGGCTCGCGGATCGTCGGCCCATTTGGAAGTCAAAGCATGCGCACAGGCGAGACGCCCGTGCCACCGCGACGCATGACATGAACCGCTTCTACGGCGTGCGAACCCCCGGCTGCTCATTGAGCACAGCGCGGTGCGCCCGCACCTGCGAGACCTGGGTCTGCAGCAGCACCAGCGCGGTCTGAAGTTGCAGGTCCAGACCATCCTCGATCAGCACGTTGGGATCGGGCACCTGGTCCATCGCCACGGGCTTGCCCGCGTCATCGAGGGGCACGACGTCGGCGTCCTGTCGAATGCGTAGCGCTTCGATGATCTGCGTGGGCAGCATGTTGATGAGCATGTTGGGGGCGACGCCGTACGAATCGAAGCCCGCGCCGTTGCGGGCGCGCTCGCGATCAATCAGGTCGTTGCCAGGAAGTTTGTAGAACTGGGTGGTGAGTTTGAGGGCCGCGCGACGAGCGGCGCCGCCGATGTACCACACGTTCTGCACGCTGCCCTTGCCGAACGTGCGCTGGCCGAGCAGAATGCCCTGGATCACGCCCGCGTTGGCGTAGTCGCGAATCGCGCCCGAGACAATCTCGCTCGCCGAAGCGGAACTCTCATTGACAAGCACGACGATGGGAATGTTGGCGAGCCGCGCCTGACCCGATTCCGCACGTTGTGGCTGCTCGGTCTGACGCCCGCTGCCATCCTGCGTGGAAACAATCACGCCGCCAAGAGGCGCACGACGATTGCCGTCGATGAATCGACTGGCGACGCTCACGGCCTGATCGAGCAGGCCGCCGGGGTTGAACCGCAGATCAACGATGATCGCTTCGACGTCCTGTTGGCGCATCTGCGCGATGGCCGTGTCGAGTTCTCGCGTGGTGTCCTCGTGGAACTGCGTCAGTCGCACATAGCCGATGCGGTTGTCATCGTCGATGAACCAGTTCCAGTTCTCTTCGCTCGGGCCTGTGCGGCGCCAGCCCTTGACGGAACGAAGATAGATCTCCTGCCGCCTGATCGTGAACGTCTTTTCTTCCTTCTCGCCATCGGGATTCGTGCGCTGCACCGTGAGCGAGACATCCGTGTTGGAGGGTCCGGTGATGATCTCCACGGCCTGATCGAGGGACAGGCCGATGGCGGACGTGTCGTTGACCTTCGTGATGATGTCGCCGGCGCGAATGCCCACGCGCTGGGCCGGCTGGCCCTCCAGCGGCGTGACCACTTCGATGTTGAACAGATCATCCATCTTGATCTGAATGCCCACGCCGACGAAGCGGCCCTGCGTGCTGCGCTCAAAGCGGCGGATCTCATCGGGCCAAATGATCGCGGAGAACTCATCGAGCGCGGACATCGCGCCATTGCCGAACTCGTGGAGCAGGGCTTCGTCCGGCACGCGGATCGTCTCACGATTGGCCGCACGCAGTTTCCGCATCAAGTTGCTCAAGTCCGGCTGGTCGGCCATGCGCCCGAGTTGATTGATGCGGGCCTCTTCCTGATCGAGGGCCTTGAGGAACGCCTCTCGCGCGGCCTCGTCGGCCAGGCCGGGGAAGATCTCATGCAGTTCGCTCGTCGTGGCGAACGTTCGCAGCGCGCCGATACTCCCGCGAAGCATGTCGCCCATGGACACGCCGCGAACGTTGGCGCGAGATGCTCGGAAGATCGCCTCCTGCACCATTCGCTCATCAACCCCGTCGAGTTTTTCCTGATACGTATCCGCGGCCGGGTTGTACGCCGGAAGCGCCTTTTCGCCCTCCGCCAGACGACGTTCATTTCGCATCTGCCACAGTTTCTCGGGCGCATACAGCCGAATCATCGCCAGACGCTGGAACTGGCGATCGATGTCCGGACGATACTTCCCTTCGCGATCAAACAGCACGTTGAGACGGCTGTACAACTCGCTGGCCGTGAGCCAGTCGCCCTTGGCCTCGGCCCCGCGTGCGGCCGAGAGTGCGGCCTGCTCGACGCGCTTGATTCGCGCATCCTGGATGACGGCGTTGTGATCGCCGAGGATGAGTTCAAGGTCCACCGCGCTCTTGAGCGCTTCGCTCAGGGCCTTCTCATTGTCGCCGTCGGCGAGGTGTTTGTCGATCTCGGCGCTGACCTCGGCGATACGGGCCTGGCGCTGCTCCTCCCATTTGCGCATGTTCTCTTTGAGGCTGTCGATCGACGCGCGAAGGGCGGCGAACTCATGGCCCTGCTCACGCGGAACACGATCGAGCAACTCGAACACGCGCTCCTGCTCGCCCTGCTGCGCCGCGAGCCACACCTGGCGTGACCACTCCGGCGGAGAAAACGCGCCCTCGTTCGACAACGCATCGGTCTGACCCAACGCGATTGTCGCCATCAAACCAAGGCCCGCACCCATCACTTTCAATGCTTGCATCAGGATCCCCTGTGGACGTGGCGTCCTTTACGGCTGCGCTCCGCAGCGTGCCACTGGCGGTTCATCCGCCAGTGCAATCGGAAGTCCAATCACCCAACCACTGGCGGCTAAGCCGCCAGTGCTCGTGCCACTGGCGGTTTATCCGCCAGTGCCATCGGCCCGCTCGCGCCGTGGCGTGAGAAGCCCACGGCGGTTTGCTCTTCTATCCGATCATACGGTCCCGACGGATTCCCGGGGCGGATAGATTCACGCAGGTTGTACCGTCAGTGTCCGATTTCGCTGCGTCGTACCGGCCGATGCGACCGGGGGTTTAGTTGGGACGCCTCCCCAAGGCACGCCCGAACCCGATGATCGTCACACCCAGTGCGATCACCACCACGAGGCTCAACAGCGTCAGCTCGAAAGATTCAGGAGTCAAACGCCCCACCGCCACCAACTGCGTCAGCGTCAGGCCGATCGCCGGGCCGACCAAATAGCCCGCACCGATCAACGCCTCGTGACGGCCGCCGGCATCGACCTGCGACTGCCCCACTTCCATCGCGTAATACAACGCGACTGCATAGATCATCCCCGCCCCAATACCCAGCAGCACAAGGCCCGCGCCCAGACCCATCGCCCCAGTCGTTCCGGCCGGAAGCGAAGCCGACGCAACCGCCGCCCCCGCGCCGACAATCAATAAGCACGCCCCGACGCCGGGCGTCCACCATCGCCCATGCCACCCATGCCATCGCTCCATCATCGCGAACGTCACGAGCCGGGCGATGAGCCAGAGTGATGCCAGTGGCGTCTGCCATGCGGCGGGCGCGCCAGCATGTTCGCAGAGTTTCGGCATGAGCGGCTGCACAGCGCCGATCATGAGGTAACTCATCGGCAGGAGTACCTGTGCGACCAGGAGCAGGCGCGTGTAGACCGGTGGGTGCGGCTCGTGATGTTCGGTGACGTGCCCGGCCGGATCGCGCGGAAACCACAACAGCAGGATCAGACTCAGCAGATGCACAGCGCCGACGCTCGCGATGACATCGAGGGGTCGCGGTTCAACCAGCGGCGCCATCGCCCAGAAGACGATCACCAGCGCGGCGGCCCAGGTGATGTTGAAACGACCGATGGCCGTGCGAAGCCGTTCGCCCTTGCGGCCCCCACTGGTGTAACTCTCCACCAATGGCCAGAGATTGCCCGTCAAGATGGCATACCCCGCGACGGTGACCCAGATCGGCCATGACGGCCACGGACTCCACACGGGAAACTGATCGGCGGCGATCGGCAGCACGGCCAGCAGCGAGATACACAACACAATCGTCGCGAGCACGGCGCGAGTCGTCAACCACGGCAGGCGTTCAATGACGCGCCGAAGAATCGGGCCGATGAACGCCGCGCTCGGGATGTAGAACGCGGCGAACATGACGGCCAGCGCGAAGTTCGCGGCGGCGTCGAATCCATACCGCGAGTTCGCCAGGAAGAACACCCCGCTGTTGAGCACGCCCGTTCCCATCGAACAGGTAAAGACGAGCGCCAACACGGCCGGGAGCGGCGTGACGCCCGAGGGCGCAGAACCGCCGGCGTGTCCCTGGCGGCTTGCCCGCCAGTGAAGCATGGTGTGCCACTTGCGGCTTGCCGGCCAGTGCAGGGCAACCGCAAGATTGCTCCCGACTGCGCCGGTGGATTGAGCCATCGCCCGTCGGACACGCAAGGGTGGCGGGCGAGACGCCCGCCCCACCGGATCCAAAGGACATTGCGTTTGCCCTGCCCGCCAGTGGACCTTGGAGAGACACTGGCGGACAAGCCGCCAGTGGCACGGGGAGTTAGGTGTCGCGTCGCTTGTGGACATGGGTGCGGCAACAGGCGCGAGGGATGGGCGTGGGCTGAAGTCAGGGTCGGCTTGCTCGGCGTGGGCGACGATCGTAGGATGGACCGCAGCCGCGCCCGTAGCTCAACTGGATAGAGCGCTGCCCTCCGAAGGCAGAGGTTGCAGGTTCGACTCCCGCCGGGCGTATTTTCACAACAGCCGCAAGGGTGTGCCGGCATGGCAAGCGCGATGCATGGATCCCGCCGTGCCCTTCGCCAACAAACAACCACGGCATGATCTCAAGCGTGAGGATTCCCGATCGTTCGCGTTCACGGTTCGGTACGGGCAGCGTGCCCGGTTCGACACCGACCCCATCGTGGAGACCCCAATGAACGCTCGAACGACCATGACCGTGTTCCTCGCGGCCACTGCTTTCGCCGCCGCAGCCCTTGCCGATCCCCCGGCCGGGGCGCAGGCCTCGCAATGGAACACCTTCTCCGGCGACAAGCACAGTCAATCGCGGAACAACTGCTACAACTACGCGGTTGACGCTCGCAACGGCAAATACGCCCAGCCAGGGCGCAAGGCCGGCGCGACATGGTCGTATCCGATTGGCGTTCCGGGCACTGTCATCCACGTTGGTGCGACAAGGGCCGAGGCCCAGAACTACAAAGGCGCCGCCGCTGATCTCGCCGCCTTTGGCGCCAAGGTCAAGGCCGCGGCCGAAGCCGATGGCCTCCGATCACGCGCTGCGTTGAACAATGTGCCGGCGGGGCATTCGGCCGTGGCCCTCGTCGTCGGGTACATTCCCGTCGGCCCGGCGGTTCGGCTGCCCAACGGGCAGTGGATGCAAAAGCAGGTTCTCGACTATCACTGGTATCGCCTCAACGCCGATGGCACCTGGTCGCACAAGCCCGGTCCCGGCAAAGCAACGACCAAGGATGACGCCGGCAACAACATCGTCAATCCGCAGAACCTCATCTCCGCCAATGAGTCCAAGACGCGCTACGACCGCTTCATCACCATCATGAGTTTTCAGGCCGGCACGATCGATCCTGACTTCGTTGACAACTGGCTGGTGAGCACGCCCGAGGGCGTGATCCGCATCCTCGCCTCGGGCAGCGCAGGCGTCAAGGCCGGGTGGTGTGAAGGTGATCGCGCCATCATTCGCGATCTCGTGCAGGACTATCTCGTCGGCCTGCCCGCGGTCGCCGAGCCATCAACCGCGTGGCACGGAAGACTTGAGGGCTTCCAGATCGAGGCAAGTCCGCGGTGCCTGACGCTCAATCCGAGCCTATGGGATCGAAGCGATGAAGTCCTCATCACGGTGCGCAGCGGCATCATCCGCGTGATGCGGCACACGACCTCGGGCCAGATCATCGACAACTACTACACGGACACGTTCGGTCTCAGCGCCTATCTGGCTGAGCAGTCCATCACGCGCACCATCGTCGATCCGTGCCCCGGCGACTCCTGCTACCCCGACTGCGACCAGTCCACGGGACCGGGCGTGCTCGATATCTTCGACTTCCTCTGCTTCGGCAACCTCTTCGCCGCAGGCGATCCGTACGCCTGTGACTGCGACACCACCACCGGCGCGGGCGTTTGTGACATCTTCGACTTCCTCTGCTTCGGCAACGCGTTCAACGTCGGTTGTCAGTGATCGCCGCGCACGGGCGAACATCGAAACCACGACTCAATCGCCACGACCCCACGGCCACTGCCGCGGGGTCGTGCTGTTTGTTCTGATTCGGTTGGTGATGACTCTCAGCGGGCGCGGATGTCCATGATGATCGGCAGGTGATCGCTCGCGGCCGAATCGCCGCGCTGGAGTCCCGAGGCCGTCAGGGAATTGTCCGACATGATCGACGTGTCAATCACAAACGCATTGATGATCGTCGCGGACGCATCGCTATAGAGGAAGTAGTCCAGTCGCGATGGTGAGAACGGCGAAGCGGCGTCGCGCCAGGTGATGGCCGCCGGTGCGCCCAGAGACAACGGCATCACGGGCGAAAGGTCCGACCCATCGCGATCCAGCGCCTGACGAAGCGCCGTCAGCGGTTCCGTCGAGCCGACGAGGTTCAAATCCCCGCCGATGACGCGCACGGCCGGGGGACGCGCCGCGTACGCCGCCGCGAGTACCGCGTTGATCAGCCCGGCCTCTTCGAGTCGCGTCTGATCCTCCGGCGACCCAAGCGTGCCACAGCACTTCAGATGCAGCGACGTCACGGCAAACTCGGTCGTTCCAAGTCGAACGACGGCCGACAACGCCCGCACCGGGCCGCTGGTTCCGGTCAGTTCAAGCGGATCGAGCGGGCGCATCGGCAGGCGCGACACGATCGCCACGCCCTGGCCCGCGCCGCGAAGGGTGAACCACGGCGTCGTGCTCGATACATTCTGCGAGAACCAGGCTTCGAGATCGGCCGCATTGCCCTCATCCCACTCTTGAAGCAGGATCACATCGGGATCAGCAGCGCGGATGAGGCGGGCGAAGGGTTCGGGATTGCTGGCCGGGGCGCTGCGCTGCACGTTGAACGACATCACGCGAACGGTTGGGCTGACCTTCGGCGGAATGGTGGCCGAGAACGTCGGCGGCGCAGCGCGCGATGGCGGCATCGTCGCGGAGAACGGCGGCCCGGAGCGAAGCAATCGACCCTGGTTGTTGAGTTCAACAACCATGCCCGACGTTGTGCCCGTCGAGCGAAATCCTTCGATCGGCAAACCGGCGACTTCCGGCAGATAACGCGGGATGCGAACTTCGAAGTGCTCGGCCGCGTGCGTCGGAAGCGCGGCCACGCCGATCTCGGCATGGCTGATCTTGCGAAAGGATTGATCCGAGGAGAGGACATACGCCGCGCAGCCGCGATCGGGCGACTCGCGCTCCGAGTTTCGCGGAGAGAACTGAATCTCAAGATCAAACCCGAAGTTCCTCGCCTCGGCCGGGCTGACCCCGCGCAGGCCCGTTTCGGGATTCGAGTCGAGATCGAGCCAGATCGACGTGGTGTGTTCGCCGGCCTGCATCGAGATCCGCTCGCCAGGGAACATGAATCGCAAGTACAGATAGTCCTGATCCGCCAGGGCCACCACGTCCACCGGCCACTCGGCGACCTGACCGTCAAAGACGATCGCCGGTCCACGGCCGCGGGCGGACTGGGCGTGAGCCGAAGCCGCACTGAGGACTAGCCCCAGAACGAGGCCGACGGTGACAAGACATCGCGTGAAACGGGTGTCGCTCATAGGGGGAGTATGCGCGAACCAGGTGGCCGGGGCAAGTCGCATTCTCGGGCTTTGTCGCTTCCCCGGGGCCTCGCAACGCGGGGTCAGAACTCGGCCACGTGAGAGTCAGACGCTCTCAACGACGTGCCGCCCGAATCGTCGAACGTGAACCGCAATGGCTAAGTCATTGTGGGATATATGGTTAGTTCGATGTCCCCGGCATGGACTCGCAACCGGCTGACGAGATCTGGGCTTGGGCCTGGGTTGCCGTGAAAAAAGAAAGGCCGTGATCCAAGAAAGGGCTTGACAGGCTACGACAGACGTAGTAGACTGCCTCCGACAGATGTAGGAGGACCGGAAAGCACCATGTCGAAGATGACCTATGAACTTGGCGCTGGGGAACTGGAAGTGCTCAAGGCCGTTTGGGATGTCGGCCCGGCCCCGGTGCGCGAAGTGATGAACCGCCTGCACGAACGCGGCCGACGCATCGCCTACACAACCGTGCTGACCGTCCTGACCCGGCTGGAACAAAAGGGTCTGGTCAGCAGCGACAAGTCCGGCCAGGCCTATGTCTACCGCGCAAAGGTGACACGCGAGAAGGTCACGCTCGCCCGGGTCAAAGCGCTCGTGCGCGACCTATATGACGGCGCGGCCGCACCGATGGTGCTGCAACTGATGCGCTCCGAGCGATTCACTCCCGAAGAGATTGATGAGTTGTCGAAGTTGATCGACGAACTTGATGCCAAGCCGTAAGTGACGGAGTCCGATCGGTGGATCATTCGTGGATTACGTCCGAGGTCTTCTGGCCCAGCGCGCTGGGCGTAATTCCGGTCGCGCTCGCGGCGGCGGCGATCTGCCGGTGGACATGGTCCGGCCCGACGACGCGGCACGCGGTGTGGGTGGCCGTGCTCGCGAGTTTCCTTGTACCCATGGCGCTGCTGCCGCTCGGGCTTCCGGGCTTGTTGCAGAGTCTGCGAACTGACGCCGATAGCGCTGCGGCTTCCGTGAATGAACGCACGCTTGTCGCGATCGAAAGCGAACTTGCCAAAGCCTCGACTGAGTCTCTCCCGCTGACGGCATCGCCGGTGAACGAAACCGCCGAGACGCAGCCTACGCCATCACCCGCAGAACGCGAATCCGCTTCGGTTCCGCCTTCGCGCGAGACGGCCGTCAAGCACCCGCAGTCAGTCGTGCGCGAGTCGCCCGCATTACGCCCACTTGAACCCACGACGACCCGCGCGACAACCGAGCCTCGCCGCGAGCGGACAAGTCGCACCGCCAGTGAACGAACGCTTCGCGCAGCCGACACGGCATCCGCGCGTGCGATGGATCAGCCGAGCGAAAGTTCATTGACGGAGACGCCGGTCGAATCGACATCGCCGCCGCGCATCATGGCCCGGGAATCGCCAACCGTTCAAGAGGCCGTGCCATCGTCTGCCCAGCCGATCCCCGCGACATCACGGCTGACCGCGGAGGCGTCATCCAGCTCCGTCGAAGGCGAAGCAGCGTCATCGCCGGCGACCGCCACGACGGAGGATGACGCAACGGCAACGGTCGTGGCGAGCGGGACGTGGTCATCGCGGCTTGCTTCGCTGCGTCCGCGAGTCAATGCATGGCTCGATGGCGTGCAGAATGTCCGTCGTGCGATCACGTCACTGCCGCCGATGCCGACGACGATCTGGCTTGGCGGGGCGCTGGTGATCGCGCTGGTCACGGTGGCGCGGTTCGCGTGGATTCATCGCGTGCTGCGTGATTCGCTGCCGGGTTCTGCGCGTGTGCGTGATCTGGTGGCGGAAGAGGGCTCGCGCCTCGGCCTGGCGCGGTTGCCCGTGGTGCGCATGGTCAGCGCCCGCGTGTCGCCGATGGTCTGGTGCGGTCGCACATGCGTGCTGCTGCTGCCCGAGTGTCTGTGGGCGGAACTTGATGAAGCAGGCCGCCGCGCCGTGGTCGTTCATGAACTGGCGCACCTCAAGCGCCGCGACCACTGGGTGCGATGGGTTGAACTCGTCGTCTCGGTGCTGTATTGGTGGCATCCGGTGGTGTGGTGGGTTCGACGCCGGGTGCGCGAGGAATCAGACTTGTGCTGCGATGCGTGGGTCACGACGCTGATGCCGACGGGGCGCAGGTCGTACGCGCAGGCGCTGTTATGCACGAAGGCTTTTTTAGTCATGCCCGGTCAAGGCAGGCCCGCGTTGGGTCATGGCGCGTTGACTTCGGCGGGAAGGCGATTTGCAAGGAGAGTCACCATGGTGATGAAAGGACGACCGTCTCCGAGGACGTCGATCTGGGGAACCGCCCTCTCGCTGGGGCTGTTGCTCGCGGCTGCGGCCGCCACGCCCATCCTGGCGTGTCCGCCGGATGAAAAGACCAAGGCGGAGCAGGCCGTGAAGGTCGAACTCGAGCGTCAAAAGGCGCTGGAGAAGGCTGAGCAGGCCCGCGCCAAGGCTCTGGCGCAGGCTGAAAAGGAGCGTCAACGCGCCCTGGAACGGGCCGATACGGAACGTCGGGCCGCGCTTGAAAGGGGACAGGTCGATCGCGAGGCCGCGCTTGCCAAAGCCCAGGTCGAACGCGCCAGAGCGCTGGAGCACGCCGAAGCCATGCGCCGCGCCGAGTTGGCCACGGCCGCGACCGAACGCCTCAAGTCCGACCAGGTCAAGATTGAAGAAGAAGCCGCGACGACGTTCGAGCGCTTCATGCGCGATCGCGGCGAAGGCAGCGATGATTCGACGGAACTGCTTCGACGCTTGCTCGAACGCATCGAACGACTCGAGAAACGGCTCGATTCGTTCGAGAACCGCGGCGCGCGAAGCGCGATGCCCGGGTCCGATGGACTGGCCGCCGCGCAGAACTTCATGTCCGCCCCGTCCGCGCGTGGTTCGACCGTGACGGCCGTCACCCCGCCATCGGCCGCGACGCCGCAGCCGACGCCTCGATCCGCATCGACCAGCGTTGGCTCTGGCGGTGGCGGAGGATTCTTCACGGCCACCAGCCCCACCGCCGCGCCGACGACGGAGCGCAGCAGCCGCCAATACACCCTGCCCAAGGGCAAACTTGAACTGCTCAACCAACTCATGATCCGCGAGGATGTCCCTGTCCTCGTGTCGCCGTCGTCGAACTCGATCACGGTTCATGGCACGGCCGAGCAGCACGCCATCTTCAAAGCGTTCATCGACATGATTCATCCAACAAGCGGAAGCGCGCCCGCACCCACGGCACAGCCGGGCGCGGCCGGCTCACGTTCGGGTCGAGTTTCGACAACGAACGTGTACGCGGCGGATCTTCAGTCAACCGTCGCGAGCCTGCAACACCGGGCGGAGCAACTGCAATCTCACAGCACCGCGATTCAGTCCGTGATGGACCGGTTGAAGTATCGCGCGGCCAAGGCCGACGAAGCCGAAAAGCAGCAGATTCACAAGGAAATGGAGCGTTTGGTGGCGGAAATGGCGCAGGTTCAAGTGCGGGCGGCTGAACTTCGCGCCCACGCGGACAAGCACGCGGAGCACAACGACGTGAAGGCCGCCGAGGCCAGGTAAGTCGAACGAATCAGCAGCGATTGATGTCGGCGCCGCGCGAATCGTGGGGGTCGCGCATTGCCGGGGCTATCGGTGCGGACAGAATCGCCTTCCCCCATACCGCGTGCCGGGCCACCGCAAGGTGCGCCCGGCACGCGGGGGGGCTTTGCGAAGGGCGGGACGGATCGCGTGGTGAACACGACATCGAACGGATGCGAGCGGGAATGCAACGAACCGGGAGACAGGCGATGAGACACCCACATGTGATCGCGATCGGATGGCTCGCGACAATCGTGCCGGCATTTGCGCTGCCGAGTGCGGCCACCGGCGCGACACTCACGCAACAACCCGCGACCGAAGATGCGCTGCGTGCCTATCACACGGCCAACGGCCTGATGGCGCGCGGCCTTCATCCCCTCGCCGAACAGGAATATCGAAACTTCCTCAGCGCCAACCCAACACACTCAAAGGCGCCCGCCGCGAGATACGGCCTGGCCCTCTCGCTCTTCAAGCAGGGCAAGGCGAATGAAGCGGAGCGAGAGATTCGGCAAGTCCTCGACGTGCGCGGGTTTGAGTTCGCGGCCGAGTCGCGAGCGCTGCTTGGGCAGTGTCTGCTGGCACTCAAGCGCGATGCCGAGGCCGCGGAACAACTCAGCATCGTCGTTCGAGATCACTCGCAGCACGCCATCGCGCCCGCGGCCGGGGCGATGGCCGTCGAGGCCCTGCATCGCGCTGGCAAGGCGGAGGCGGCGGCGAATCTTGCGGCGGACGTGCGCAGGCGGTGGCCCGAGCATCCGCTGGGCGATCGCGTGGCATTGTTTCATGGCCTGTCGCTGATGCAGCAGAAGCAGTGGCCCGCGGCCGGAGCGTGCTTTGAGGATGCGATCACGTCGTGGCCCTCGTCGCCATTGGCGTCACACGCGAAACTGCGTCTGGCGCAATGCCTGCATCAGTCGGGCGAACTCGATCGCGCGGCGCGGGCGTATCGCGAGTGTCTGACGGGTCAGCCGGTCGAGGGCGCCTCGCCCGCGATGCTCGGGCTGGCGGGCGTGTTGCATGAGCAGAAGTCATACGCGGAATGCGGACGCGTACTCGATCAACTGCTGACGCGAGAACGCGACGACAACATCCGGCGCGACGCGACGCTGCTGCGGGCGAGAGTCTGGCTTGATGCGGGCGAACCAGCGAAGGCGCGAGACATGCTGCGACCGCTCGTCGCAGATGCCCCCAACAACGTCGAAGAGAGTGCTCGCGCCGATGAAGTCGCGTACTGGTACGCCAAGTCGCTGCTGCGGCTCGACGATGCCGCCACGGCCGCTGATGTACTCGCAACGGCACTCGCGGCTCATCCACAAAGCCCACTCCTGGCGGAAATGAAGTACGACCGCGGTGTGGCGCTGCTGCGCGCGGGCGATGCGGCCGGCGCGGCCGAGGCCATGCGCGACTTTCATTCACAGCACGCGGCTCATGCGCTGGTGGCGGCATCGCTGCACGCGGAAGCGTCGGCCCTTCGCCAACTTGGGCGACATGACGAGTCGTTGGCTGCGGGCGAAGCCTTCTTGCGCGAGTTTGCCGAACATGAACTGGCCGGCGATGTGGCCGAGATGCGGGCGGAATCGCTGGCGGCGCTGGGTCGTGGCGATGCGACCGGGGCGTTCGAACGTCTTGCGCACGATTCAACCGACAAGGCGCGAGCGGATCGCGCCTCGCTGCGGCTTGCCGCGCTGCACATGGCCGATGGCGCACCGGAGAAGGCCGAGGCGCTGCTACGGCCGCTGGCGCGAGGTCGGCGCACGCCGGTCGAGCATCACGCCGCGCTGCTCATGCTCGGCATCATCGCGTTTGACGCGGGGCGTGATGATGAAGCGCAGCAGATGCTCACCGACTATCTGGCGCTGAATCCCGAAGCGTCCGAAGCGGACGCGGCGAAACTTCGCCTTGGCCTGGCGCACGCGCGGCGCGGCAAGCACGCCGAGGCGCTGGCCATGTTCGATGAACTCTTGCGGGCGCATCCACGCAGTGAGCATCGAGTCCAGGCGATGTTCGAGCGCGGTCAGGCGCTGACAGCGCTGAAGCGCGACGATGATGCGCGGGTGGCCTTTGAGGCCGTGCTGCGCGAAGCGGAAGACTCGCGATTCGCGGCCCACGCGCGATATCACCTCGGCACGCTGGCACGCGCAACCGGAGATGCGGAGGCTGCCCTCACACATTTTGAAGCCGCGGCCAATGCCCCGGCCCTCGCCGGCGAAGCCCGCCTGGCGATGGCGGATCTCCTCGTGCAACTCGGCCGACATGCTCAGGCGCAGCGTGTGCTCGATGCTGTGCTCAGCGCGGAGGATACGGCCATCGCGGCCCAGGCACACGCGCGAAGGGCCATCGCGATCGCGCGGCAGGGCCGCCATGAAGAGGCGCTCTCGTCGCTTGAGTCCGCGATCGCGGCGCGCGAACTGCCGCCATCGCTGCGCGATGCCGTGGCGTATGAGCGTGCCTGGACCCTGCGCGAACTTGGACAACTCAATGAGGCCCGCGAAGCGTTTGATCGCGTGCGACAGTCGGCTTCGAGTGAATCACTGCGCGATCACGCCGTCGTGGACATCGCGGACCTCGACGCTCGCGCGGAGAAGCACGAGGCCGCCGCCGCGGCGCTGCGCGAACTGCTGCGGAAGCCGTCGCTCAATGATCCATCACACGCGGCGCTGCGCGGGCGGGCGATGTATCTCCTTGGCGTCAGCGCGCTGCGGCTGGAGCGCTTTGATGAGGCCGCAGAGCACATGGAGCGGTTTCTCGCGGGCGCCAGCGACACAGCGCTGACGGCCTCGGCGTGCGCCATCGCCGGCGAGGCGCAGTTTCGCCTCAATCGACTCACACGCGCGATCGAACTGTTGCGACGCGTGGCGGATGAGTTTCCCAAGGATCCGGCCGCGCCGGCCGCGATGCTGCGCCTGGGCGAGTCGCTCGCCGTGCTTCAACGCTGGGCGGAGAGCGAGCGGGTCTTCGCCCGATTCCTGTCTGACCACCCGGCGAGCGACGCCTGGCCGCAGGCGCGTTTCGGACTCGGCTGGGCGAAGGAGAATCAAGGCCGTCACGCCGACGCGATGAACGAGTATTCGCAGATCGTCGCGCGGCACAGCGGACCCACGGCCGCGCGGGCGCAGTTCCAGATCGGCCAGTGCCTCTTCGCCGCGAAGCGCTTTGACGAAGCGGCGCGCGAACTGCTTCGCGTGGACATCTTGTACGCGTATCCGGATTGGAGCGCGGCCGCGCTATATGAAGCCGGCCGATGCTTTGAAGCCATGAATGATCTGCCTGGCGCACGGCAGCAGTATCAACAAGTCATCGACAGATTCGGCCAATCCAAGTGGGCCACGCTCGCGGCGCAGCGACTGGCCAGCGCACGGCCCGCACCGGTCCCCGGCCGATAGCCCCGACACCAGGAGTCAATCATGACACTCAGCATCCTGTCCATCATCGCGCAGGCGCAGCCCGCGACGCCCGCGCCCGCGAGCCAACTGCCCTCCGTCCTCGACTTCGCCCTCAAAGGCGGACCGGTGATGATTCCCATCGCGATCTTCTCGCTGGTGGGGCTTGCCGTGCTTGTCGAGCGACTCGTGAAACTGCGCCGGCGAGTCGTGCTGCCGCCGGGGCTTGTCGACCAACTCCGGCCGTTGCTTGAGCAGCGCGGAGACACACGCGCGGCCGTGCAAGTCTGCCAGACGAACCCGTCGCCGCTGGCGCGAGTGCTGAGCGTGGGCATTCGCCGGCTGGGCGAACCCGAAGAGGCGCTGACTCGCCACATTCAAGAGGCGGGCGAGCGCGAGATTCCGATTCTGCGTTCGCGCCTTCGCATGTTGGCCGTGATCGCCTCGGTCGCGCCGCTGCTTGGCCTGCTCGGCACGATTCTGGGCATGATTACGGCGTTCAAGACGGTCGCGGCCTCGGGCGATGCGCTGGGGCGAACGGAACTGCTCGCGCAAGGCATCTATGAAGCGATGATCACCACCGCCGCGGGACTCGTCGTCGCCATCCCCGCGCTGATCGCGTATCACTGGCTCTCATCGCGCGTGGAACTGCTCGTGGCCGAGATCGACCGCGTGACGGTTGAGTTCATCGAAGAGTTCGGCGTGAAGACAATCGCCTCGCGTCCCACGGCCGCGCCACAAAGCGCCGCCCCCGCCCCCAAGCCGACCGGCGATCCCACCGACGGCGTGCTCACCCCCGCGATGGCGTAACAAAGGAACCCGCCCCATGCCCATTCGCGTGAAAGATATTGACCATGGTGCGGCCGTCGAGATGACGCCAATCATCGACATGGTCTTTCTGCTCTTGATCTTCTTCCTGGTGGCGACGACGTTTCATCAGTCTGAGCGTGAGATGAAGATCGCCCTGCCCGTGGCGGCATCCGCCGAACCGATCAGCATGTCGCTGCGGGAACTGGTGATCAACGTCGATGAAGCGGGCGCGGCGTATGTCGGCGGACGCCCGGTCTCGCATGAAGATCTCGCGGCGATCGTGAGCCAGGCCGTCGCCGCCAACGCGGAGCAGAAGGTGACGGTTCGCGGCGATCGCAACACGGCCTACGCGAATGTCGTGCGCGTGCTGGACATCTGCAAGACATCGGGGATTCAGGAGCCGTATCTGGACACGGTGCTCGAGTGAGGCATCGCGGAGCGGGCGTGATGAAGCGACTGACGACCCTCATCTTGATTGCCAGTCTGATCGCGTCGGCGGCGGTGGTCGGGTGGCTCGTTGCGCCACAGCGCGTGACCTATTACACCGACGGTCAGTCGCTGCGCGAAGAGGCGAGTCGCGTTTCGCCGCGCGATGTGCTGTGGGAGCCGCCCACGCGGCTTGGCGATGCGATCAACTCCGCGGGCGAGGACTATGAGCCGCGCGTTTCGCTCGACGGCACGACGCTCTTTTTCGTGCGCGGCAAGCCGGGACACAACGCGGACATCTGGTGGGCGCGCATGACGCCGATGGGCTGGAGCGAGCCATCCCTGCTGCATGAAGTCAACTCTCCATCCGATGACCTCGGTCCCATGCCCAACCACGATGGCACCGCGCTCTACTTCTACAGCGATCGCGAGGGTGGACACGGCGGATACGACCTGTGGATGGCGCAACGAAACGCCGACACATGGTCGCAGCCAGTGAATCTCGGTTCGCACGTCAACACGCCGTACAACGAATACGGCCCGGCCATCACGCCCGACGGCCGCACGCTCTACTTCGCCAGCAATCGCCCGCGCGAGGGCGATACGGACCCCACGCCCGCCGGCGCATGGCCCGCCACCATTCGCGAGGAGTTTCACCGCAGAACCTATGACCTGTACGCCGCGAGCGTGACCGCCGCGGGCATCGGCCAGCCCACGCCGGTTGATGAACTCAACACGCCACACAATGAAGGCGCCCCGGCCGTGAGTCCCGGCGGAGACTTCCTGTACTTCGCGTCTGATCGTCCTGGCGGTGCGGGGGGGTATGACCTGTATCGTTCACGCCGCACGAATGGCACGCACGCCCGCGCGGAGAACCTCGGCCCGGCGATCAACACCGCGGCCAACGAACTCGATCCGACGCTGGCGTGGGGCGGCTTTGCGCTGTACTTCAGTTCCGACCGACCGCGCGCTGGCTCTGCGCCCGACGCCCCACGCGAGTATGACCTGTTCCACAGCTGCTCGCGCGAGGTGTACATCGAGCGCCAGATGCTCGCGGCGGAGATCGACTGGACCGCGATTCTGCCGTGGCTGTGGTGGCTGCTCGTGCTGCTGCTGCTGGCGATTCTGCTGTGGCTGCTTTCGCGTCTGCATTCGTCGGAGCGATATCGCAAACTCAGCCTGCTTGCGAAGTGTCTCATTCTGTCGCTGTTGGCGCACGCTTTGATCCTGCTGTGTCTAGGACTCTGGCAGGTGGGCGGCGCGATCGAAGGCATGATGCGGCGATCGGGCGGCGTGCGTGTGGCGCTGGTGTCGCCGGCCGGGGCGGATTCGATCGCGCGTCAGATCCGCGGCGAGTTCACGCACTCTACGTTGCAACCCGCGTCAATGCCCATCGAGCGATCCATACTCGACATGCCCGAGCCGATGCGCATCGAGTCCACGTTCGCCGCGCCGCCGGTGATGGCGCGAATCGAATCCGTCACGGCCACGCCATCTGACGCCTCGCCGACGATGCCCTCGCGTCCCGACGCATCAACGCCCCCCCCTGACGTTGTCACAGCGCTCGACATGCCCGCGCCCGCCCAGCCCACGCCGCAATCCCACGCCGAGAGCCAGCCGCAGGTGAGCGCGGACCTCGCCGCGGCCGCGCCCGCGTCGCGACCGATCGTCAACGAATCCACGGCCTCGCCGCGAGCGGAGCTCTCCCCGGCCGCGCCCACATCGCTGGTCGCAGCCGCGAGCGATCGTGCATCAGAAGTTTCCGATTCATCGCCGACGATGCCATCACTTCGAGCGATGCCCGCCGCGACCGAACCTGCGCCGGCCGCGACCGAGATCGACCTGCGCATCGCCGATGCGGCGCCGCGCGAGGCGCAGCCGGATGTCGAATCTCGCGTTCCCGCGGCAGCGATCGAAGCCTCGCGCCCGGATGCCGCGTTCGTTCATGCCGCGCCCCCGCCGCCGTCGATGGAGGCGATGGACCGCGAGTCGCCCGCGTTTGATGCATCCAGCGTGGTTCCCGCGCGTACCGCGACCACGAACACCGCCGATGCAGCGCCCGCGCCGACGCGACTCACGCTCGACCTGTCCCCACCCGTGCCGTCAGCCTCACCCGAGATTGGACTCGCGCTGGACATCCCGCACGAGTCCGCAGCGAGCAGCGCGGAGGATGCGGCGCTCGAGATCGGCGGCACCACGGCCACACCGCGCCTGCAACCCGGGATGGACCACGCGCCGCGTGCTGCACTGCGCCCGGATGCGACGATCGACTCCGCGATGGATGTGATGGCGCTGGTTCCGACAGAGCCGCGAACGCAGCCAACCGAGGCCGTGCCTTCACCGCTGGCCGCGGTGTTCGATGTCGTGCCGCCGCTTGATGCGCCATCGCTGGATCTGTCGCTCAGCGCCCCGGCCGAGCAGTCCCCGCCGGAGGATCACTTCGCCCAGCGTGCGCCGGAGGTTCGCGAGGCGATCATCGAGCGCATGGGCGGGAGCGACGAGACCGAGCAGGCCGTGGCCCGGGCGCTGGATTGGCTGATGCGCCATCAGTCGGACGATGGGCGCTGGTCGAGTCGCAGGTTCGATCACGCATGCAACGGCTGCGGCGGGCATTCGAGCGTGACATCGGATGTCGCGGTGACGTCGCTGGCGATTCTCGCGTTTCTCGGCGCGGATCACACGCATGTGAAGGATGGGCCGTATCGCGATCACGTCGCCAGGGCCGTGGATTGGTTGCTTGCGCAGCAGTCAGAATCCGGCGACCTTCGCGGGGAGGAGACGATGTACAGCCACGGCATCGCGGGCATCGCGATCGCCGAGGCGTATGGGATGACGCGCGATCCACGGCTGCGCCGGCACGTCGAACGCATGGTTGAGTTCACCGTGGCCGCGCGAAATCGCCGCCTCGGCGGGTGGCGATATGAACCCGGACAGGTGGGCGACACATCGGTGCTGGGTTGGCAGGTGATGGCGCTGGCCAGCGCGCGCCGCGCGGGCGTGGATGTGCCTGAAGAGGCGTTTGATTCCGCGCGGCAGTGGCTCACGCACGTCAGCCCCGCGACGATGCCCGGGCGATACAGCTATCAGCCCGGCCAGCCGCCATCGCTGGCGATGACGGCCGAGGCGATGTTCGTCCAGCAACTGCTCGGTCGCGGCCCGGACGAGCCGATGATGCAACGCTCGGCGGATTACATCCTCGAACGCCTGCCATCGTGGGCGAATCAGGCAAACACCTACGCGTGGTATTACGCCACACTGGCGCTCTTCCAGCATGGCGGCCCTGCGTGGACCACATGGAACGAACAACTCAAACGCGAACTGCTCGCCAGCCAGCGCACGCAAGGCCCGGCCGCCGGAAGTTGGGACCCCGCCGACCGCTGGGCCAACATCGGCAGCCGCGTATACCAAACAGCGCTGTGTGCGCTGACGCTGGAGGTGTATTACCGATACCTCCCGATGTACGGCGGGCAGCAGCCACAAGAAGCCCGACCGTGAGGGCTTGACCACAGATAGGAAGCCCGCACGTCAGTAAGGGCTTGACCACAGATAGGAAGCCCGCACGTCAGTAAGGGCTTGGCGGCGGATTGCACTACACGAATTCCCTTCGTTCCCATCGTCACCGGCGCGACAATTGTGACGCCCAGAACAATCGAACGCATTGAGATCTGCGCCACTTCCAAGCCCTCCCTCACGGTCGGGCTTCCTCTGCGCGTGTTCACTCGGGTACGCTCACGCCGCTGAGTTTCAGCAGCGTCTTGAACGATTCGCCGAAAACGAAATTCTCCGCCGGAAATTCCATGCCCTGCTGGTTCTGATCGAGGTGGCTAAAGAGCAGGTCCACGCGGCCGATCTCGCTCTCGCGCGGGCCGTGCGGCGTCCACTCGATGAGTTCGATGCGCCCGGCCGTGGATGCGCCGCTGGTGTCCATGCGTTCGATCTCGGCGGTGTATCGGAGGGTCTGGCCTGGCGCGGCGTCGCGCGTGAACTCAGCGCGCGAGATCTTCGCGAGGATGACCTTCTCGCGGAATCCGCCGGCGTGGCCGACGAGAATCCCCGCCGACTGCGCCATGCCTTCGATCATCAAACTCGCGGGCATGATGGGCGAGTCATCGCCAAACTCGCGCCCCGGCGCGTGATCGTGCAGGTGATCCTCGGCCATGGAGATGTTCTTGATCGCCACGAGGCGCTTGCCCGGTTCGAGCGAGACGATCCTGTCGATCCACATCCATCGCATCGCAAGCCTGCTTCCCGCTTGACCCCCGACTTCCGGTGGCACGGGCGTCCCGCCTGTGCCCATCCCCCGGTGGCACGGGCGTCCCGCCTGTGCGTCACCTGGCCGCCAGTTTCCGCTCCACAAAACTCACCAGCGCCCCGATCGTGAACAGTTCCGCCACCTTGCTCACCGGCGGATTGGCGCCGAGCGACGAGAAATCAGCGTGCGGCAGTTTCTCCCGCAACATCGCCACGCCCTTGGCCGTCACCAGACCCTGCTGCACAAACTCCGGATCGCGCGCCACGTTGTCCGGGAACAACTCTCCGGGCTGCGTCTTGAAGCCGAAGGACTTCTGCAACTCAAAGTCGATGTGCAGGAAGTCGATGGACTCGGCCCCGAGGTCGCTGATGAGCCGCGACTCCATCGTCACCTCATCCTCATCCACCGCGAGCGTGTCCACGATCAGGTCACGAACTTTCTCAAAGATCTCTTCTCGCATCATGTCAGATTTCCATCGCTGGCGTCCGGCGATCGCCGGGGACTGAACCCCACTCCTCCCGCGCCCTCATGTGCCGCCGATCCTAGCCGACCCGCCGCCCGCCCGTGCAGCTTCCGAAAGACACACCGCTCGGAGCGTGAAACGCCCCGACACGGCCACGCCCTGGACATCGCCGGTTGGCGCGACGGCCGTGGCCTCGCCCTTGCACTCCCACGCCCCGTCGCTCTCTTTGACGAGCGTGACCTCCACTCGCAGGCTTGATCCGGGCGGCACGAATCGCCCGTAGCGCAGCGCCCGCACCTGCCCGAGCACCACGCCCGTGCCCGCGCGATCCTGCACCAGCAGCCGCGCCGCCTGGACCATCGCCTCCAGCATGAACACGCCGGGCAACACCGGAAAGCCCGCGAAGTGATCGCGCAGATACTCCTCCGCGTTCGACACGTTCTTGATCGTGACGATGCGATCCGCCGAACGCTCCAGCACGGCATCGACGAGGGAGAAGTGCATTGCCGGACGATAGGCGCGAATCGCCCGGGATCATCACAACCTATCCTTCCCGCGCGTGTCCACCATCACCGATCTCGCCGTCTGCATCCGCCATTGGGACTGGTCGGAAACCAGCCAGACCGTCTCGCTCTTCTCGCGCGAGCACGGCATGATCCGCGGCCTCGCGAAAGGCTCGCGACGCGAGAAGAGCAGATTCTCCGGCGGGCTTGAACTGCTCACGCTCGGCGAAGTCACGGCCATCATCAAACCGGACAACGCGCTCTCGCTTCTGACCTCGTGGGATCTTCGCGATCCATTCCCCGCGCTTCGCGCATCCCTTCGCGCGTTTCATGCGGCGATGTACGCCGCGGAGATCATGCAGCACATGGTCACCGACGCGGATCCGCATCCGCTGCTGTTTGACGCGCTCGTTGAGATGCTGCGGTCGATGTCCGCGCGCGACGGCATCGAACGCGCGGTGCTGCACTTTCAATGGGCCACGCTCGTTGAAACGGGACTCAAGCCCGAACTCGATCACGACGTGTCGACGGGCGCGGTGCTGGGGTCCGCGAAAGTCGTTGGTTTTTCACCCCGATTGGGAGGATTTGTGGGTGCGACTCGCGCCGACGCGTCTGGCCAGATCTGGCCGGTTCGGCGTGAAACGCTGCTTGCGCTTCGTGCGGTGGCATCATCCAAGGCAGGCGCGACACCCATCGCACCCGATACAACCGAACGAGCCAATCGACTCCTCGCGTCGTATCTGCGCGAGATCATCGGACGCGAACTGCCTGCACAAGCGTGTCTTTTTCCAAAGTTGGCCCAGCGCGCGGCACACCCTCGATAGCCGTCAAGAACTCCCCGGATCAAGCCGATTCCCTCTCGACGACTCCGCCGCTGAAGGCGAAGATGTATGGATGCCGCCCCGGGGGTGAATATGAATCAAGATGTGCTCGAACAGGTGCTAGGCTGCCCATCGCTTCCAACGCTTCCGGCCGTGGCCGTGCAGGTCCTCGAACTGACCGAGAATCCCGACGTTTCGCTGACGGAACTGGCCCGCGTGATCCAGAACGATCAGGGTCTGGCGTCGAAGATCTTGCGCACAGTCAACTCCAGTTTCTATGGGATGCGCCACAAATGCGCGACGATCCAGCAGGCGATGGCCATGCTCGGATTGTCCACGGTGAAGTCTCTTGCGCTGGGATTCTCCCTCGTGAGTTCCCTGTCAGAGCACCAGGCAGAGGGCTTTGACTACATCACATACTGGCGGCGTCAGTTGTTCTCGGCGGTGGGCGCGAAGGAAGCCGCGCACCGGGCCATGCCGCGCTTTGAAAACGAAGCGTTCCTCGGCGGGCTGTTTCAGGACATTGGCATGGTGGCGATGTATGTCGCCATGGGTCCGTCCTATGGCAAGATCATCCGCGAATGCGGGCCCTCGCATCGATCACTCGTCAAACACGAACTCGCTACGCTGGAAGTTCAGCACCCTGACGTGGGCGCCCTGATCGCAGCACGGTGGAAACTCCCTCAGGCTCTGGTCTCGCCGATCAAGTATCACGAGCGCCCCACGGCCGCGCCGGGCGAGTGGGCGCCCATCGTGCGGTGCGTGGCGTTTGGCGGGCTGCTCCACAACCTGCTCACGGATGAAGACCCGGTTCCCGCGATGGATGACTTGCGGGCACGGGCGGCCGAATGGCTTGAGATTCCACCGTCGGAGATTGAATCGCTCGTGGAGGCCGTCGCCGTTGCCACCAAACAACTGGCGTCAACCTTGCGTCTGGACACGGGCCCTGTGCCGGACACGCAGGCGATTCTTGAGCGAGCGCAGGCGCGTGCGGCGACGGTCGCCGCGGAATCGCAGGCGCCCGCGGATGATGATCGCCTGCACAGCCTCGTGGCGGACAGCGACACGCATGATCCGCTGACGGGCACGATGCAGCGCGGCGCGTTTGAAAACGTCCTCGAAGGCATGTTTCAACAGGCCGTGGCCTCGGGCAATCCGCTCTCGCTCGTGCAGGTACACCTCGATGGGTTCACGTCGCGCGCGGCGGAGTTTGGCGCGGCGCGAGCGGATGATGTGCTCACGGCCGTGTCCACGCTGATCCTCGAACGACTTGAGTCTCTTGGCGTATCGGTGGCGCGTTGGGGTCGCGACACATTCGCATTCGCGCTGATCGGCGTGAACGTGCGGCGGCTGTCTGAAATCATCGCCGAAATTCGCCGCGACATCGAGGGCGGACACCTTTCGTGGAGCGAGCCGGGCACGGCCCAACGCGACACGCGCGTCACCGTCAGCATCGGCTCGGCCACCGTCGACGCCACCACGCGAACCACGCTCACGCGAAAGCAACAGTTGGTGTGTGCGGCCATGCAGGCCGTGGCCGCGTGCCGCGACGCCGGGGGCAACTGTCACCGCGCGTTCTCGCGTCAGGCGGCATGATTCACTTCGATTCCCGCGCCATCTCCAGCAGCGGGTTGATGAGCGGGCGCAGATCCCCGTGATTCGCGAACGCCAGCGCCACGCGGTTCATCGTGGCCAGGCGAATGTGCGCACGCACGCGCCGATCCTGCGCTCGACGCCGATCCACAGCGCGCCCGAGAATCGACTCCAGCCACGCATCACAGAACGCGGTCAGCCCCCGCATGATGAGCGTCGAAGGGGGACTGAGGCCCACGCCCACCGGCTCGATCAGCAGCGATGCCAACATGCGATACCGCCCGCGCGCCCCGCGCTGCCGCCGAACCCCGCCGCAATCAATCACCACGAGGTCCGCCTCGCGATCGCCGATGCGCGTGACGAGAATGTTCGACGGCTTCATGTCGCGATTGAACACCTGCCGCGTGGTCAACCCCGCCACGAGCCGCCCCACGGAACGCGCCAACGCGTGCCGCTCACGCACGCCCAGCGACTCATCCGCGAGACACTCCAGCAGCGAGTCCCCCGCGATCGCCTCCATCACCAGCCACTCGTGCCCTTCGCCGCGCACCACCGCCAATGTCGGCGCTGACGCCACGCCCGCCTCCGCAAGAAGCCTCGCCCCATGCCAGTGTCGCAGCGCCGGCGTGCGACCGAACATCGCTTGAACGCGCCGCTTGATCGAGCGATAAGGCCACTGCTTGATCACCACGCGCTGACCCAGCACCGTCGCCGCCACCACCAGACGCTCCCCGTCATCCTTGAGCATCACCCCCTGGCCCTGCCAGACACCCCCGACCAGCGCTTCGGCCCAAGCGGCCACATCCTGCCCGGGCGCTGCGCGGATTGTTCTGGCGTGTTGCATTCGACCCTTGCCCTGTGTCGCGGTCCTGGCGTGAGTTTCGACTCACGCACTGACCCTATCCTTGCCCATGATCGAGCGATGGGCGATTCTGGGTGTGATGACAATCGCGGCGGGGGTGGCGCTGTGGTTTACAGGGTCGCTGCATCCGCGCGACCTTGAGAAGCGACGACGCGATGTATCAATGTATCCCGCCCTGACCTGGCTTCTGGCCGGTGTGGCCGTATTCATGACGCTGATGATCGGAACGACGGCCGCGGCGGCGGCGATGCGGATTCCGTCAACGGCCTCGGAATCAACCACGGCTCGCGCGGCCTTGGTGGGCTATGCGTTGGCCATCGGCGTGGGCGTGTGGCTCATGCATGTTTTTACGCGCGGCGCACACCGCGCGGGCCTTCGCGTTCACTGGAAAGACCCGATCTTCGGCCTCGCATGGCTGGCGCTGGCGGCCGGGCCGATCATGCTGACGACACGGGCGGCCGTTTTCGCGTACGAAGCGATCTCGGGAACGTCGGCGGACACGCTCGCGCATCCGAGTCTGCGAGAACTCGCCGAGGGTGGGCCGGGAGCGTGGCTCATCGTCGCGTCGGCCGTCATCGGCGCCCCGATCGTCGAGGAAATCACGTATCGAATCTTCCTCCAGTCGTCGATTCTGCGGCTGACGAACTCGCCTTGGACGGCCGTGCTCATCACCAGCGTGCTCTTCACGTTCATGCACTGGCCGGCAGTGCCTGTCTACGGCCTGGCGACGCTGTTCGTGTTGTCGGTGGCAATGGGTTTGGCGTATGAACGAACGGGGCGGGCCGGCGTGCCGATCGTGATGCACATGGCGTTCAACGCGGCGAACATCGCGCTGGCGATGCGCGGGGTGTGAACATCGGGTGGATCGCTCACTCCGTGAGCGGTTCCTGGGTACACCGCTCACTCCGTGAGCGGTTCTCTTCACGCCGAAGGCATGAATGCGTTCTCCTCACGCCGAAGGCGTGGACGTTCGTAGCCGGGCGTCGTCGCGCAGCGATCTCCCGCGCTGCATGGCCCACGAGCAGTCCTTCGGACTGCATGCTCAAGCAGGCACGCTTGAAGATAATGGTTCAACTTCCGGTGGTGTCGCTCGGCGAAGCGCCTTCGCTCCGCCACCGGCTACGAACGTCCACGCCTTCGGCGTGAGGAATCTGCCACGGAGTGGCAGGCCACCCGGAACTCGCCTAGGAGAGGCGGGGTGCCCCGATCAATCAAATCGCCCGCCCGTGAACTTGATCTCTACGTCATACACATCCTGCAACTGCGATCCCGACATCGCGGGCAGGTTCTGCAAACGCTCGACAAACGCCACCGGTTCGCTCACGGCCAATCGCCCGAGCATCTGAAACTTGTGGTTCAGAATGTCGCGAAGATCCGCCGTGGTGTTCCGCGCGTGGCCGCCCGGATACATCACAAGACCCGAATCAAACGTCGTGCCCGCTTCATCGGTGATCGCGATTGAGGTCGGAATGCCATCGGGATACCGGCGGTCATACTCCGGCCCGCCATGTTCAAACGTCATCTTCTCCATCAACGCCCGCGTCAGCGAATGACCGATCGCGTTCTTGTCAAAGTCATACGGCCCGAGCATCAGTTCCTTCCAGCCAAGCGTCTTGCCAGGGCTTGCGGCCGTGATCTCCAGCGCTTTGCGCAGCATCGTGCAGACCAGATAGAGCATGGAGTGGTCGGCGGACTGCCGGGTGCGCGGGTCGCGCTTGGCGGGGTCGCCGATGATGCCAAAGGCCGGCTCATACGCCTTCACAACGATCTTCGAGATGCAGTCGCCCGATTGATCCTCAAGCAAGTGCGGGTGCTTGCCGATCAGGTCGATCAAGCCCTGCAGCGCCCCGGCCGACTGATGCTCGTACAGCCCGAGTTTGAAGTGCATCCCCATCACCGCGAAATCCCCCCCCTCGCGAGCAAGCACAAGATCGAACGGTGATCGCCCCTTTTCCGCGGGCTTCTCGAACAAACAGAAAATCGCCTCAGGATTGCGGAAGATGTCCTTTGGCCCGATGAACCCGGCCATCGACCGCTTCATCGCGAGGATCGCGGCCTCCGTGCTGATCGCGGCCGAAGCCCCCTTGCTGTCCGACAGTTGCTTGCCCGCGCGAATCGCGCGGAACGGAATGGAATGCGCCACGACCATGCCGATGGCGCTTTCGATCTGTTCGGCCGTGGCCCCCACCATCGCGCCAAATGTCGCGGCCGACGCGATCGCGCCATGCACAACGTGATCAATCTTGTACGTCTTGAGGCTGAACACTTCCGCCAATCGCCCGCGAATCTCATCGAGCAGCACCATTCCGCGCAGCGCGTAGTCCCCGCCGCGGTCCATCATCTGCGCCGCCGCGATGGGCACGGCGTAAAAATCATTGTGCCCGAACTCCCCGGCCGTGTGACCCAGCGCGGGGTTATAGCCAAAATTCGTCCCATTGCTGTCCCACTCTCGCACGGCCGCACAGTTCGCCACGATCGCCTTTTCGCTCTTGACGCGTGTTGCGGAACCGAAGACAATCGCGCCGTGTCGCTTGCACTTGCCCAGCGGCTGGCCCAGGTCGCCTGGCGGATTGGCATACGCCAGCGCTTCGTTTCGCAGGATCGTCGGCGCATTGGTGCCCAGCGCCAGCGCGCTCAGCCCGCACAGGCACGCATCGGTGTGGAACAGGATCGTCCGTTCCAGCACGGCCTTGTCGGGATGGCCGCCGCGCGACGCATCGTCCGACATGAAGTTGATCGCGAACTCGGCGATGCCGAGCGCCTGGTTGGAGTTGGCGGGGAGAGTAACCACGGCGGTGGAAGTGGACATGCGTGCTCCAGTTGTGGCGTTGGCGAGCGTCGGCCGCCCGCGAGAGTGGTCAAAGGATAGCCGGAACTGGAGGCTTTGGCGCGAAGGCTTGCCGGCTCAGGCGCGACGCCTGTGCCGCCACCCCCGCGATGAATCACTGCACCGCGCCCGAATAGAAGTACCGACCCAGCCCGATCGTGAACACGAAGCACCCGTACAGCGCATGTTCGATGGATGCCGCCAGCGTCGACTTCGTTCGCGCATAGGTGTCCGCGAACAGCACGCCGCCGATGAGCGTGAACACCACGGCCATCCAGTTGTGAAACACGATGTGAACAAAGCCAAATGCGGCCGCGCTCGCCGCGATCATCGCCCAACGCCCGCGAAACAGGCCCCGATAACGTCGAAAGAAGAACGTGCGCCAGATGATCTCCTGCGGATACACGCTGGCGATCGGATAGCCGACCATGATGATCACCCAGACCATCGGTCGCTCGCGAATCAGGCTGAACAACACATCCGGGCGAAACAACCACACGTAGACCGTGATGACGGTCGCCAGCACACAGAATCGCGGCATGACGTGTCGAACCAGATCTCGCCCGATACCGCGGATGCGGCAGAATCGCTCGCGCCGGAACCGCCGATCGCGCAGCAGCATGAACAGACACGTTAGCGCCAACAGCCACAGCGCGGGAAAGAGCATCCACGGCGCGTTAAAGAGCAGGAGATAGACCAGCGGCCCGATGAGGAACATGCCCGCGCATTCGACCGCGCAAAGAACAAACGTGTGTCGGGATCGCGCAGCGCGTGCCGCCATGTCTGCCCTGCGCTCGCTCGTCCCAGCGGCAGGATCTTGGACTCGCACTGGTGTTTCGGTGTCCATCTGAGCCACGATCATACGGAGCGGCGTCGTGCGCAGAGCGTGATCCATCGCGAGACATTGATCGCGCGCCTCGAGGAAGGCAGGCCGCAATTCGCCTATGATTGATCTGGAAACGGCTTGCCGCACGGATCCTTCACACTCAAACGCAAGTGAGGTGAAAACGTGATGCACGAATCCACACAATCTGACAGAAGTACATCCCCCTCGCCAGATGTAGATCTCGAGACCGCGGATCGGGCGGAGATCATCGAGGATCTCCAGCGCCACACCCCGGAGGGCATGGATGTCCAACCGCGCACCCGGCGAAGGACGCTCCGCGTGATGATCCCGCTGGCCTTGGCGGCGCTGGCCATCATGGTCGTTGCGTTTGTGTTTGGGGGAGGCTGGGCCGCCGCCGGCCTGGCCCTCGTGTTGGTCTCGATGTTTTATGTGATCGGATGGAGTCCGGAATGGATCGCCGGGCTGCTCCGCGCCAAGGAGACCCGCGAGATCGAAGCCATCGCGGATCAGGAGGTTGCCCACACTTCCACCTCCTCAGATCCCGCTTCACAAACACCCACGCGTTGACGACGCACGGCCGGGCATGTTTGCGTGCTAAGATCGGCTGCGCTCGGCGGGCCGACGTTCGCCCGCGCCATCTCGTCCCGAATGCCGGAGGATTCCATGTCAAGTCAACCCGTGATTCTCGCTGCCAAGCGAACGCCCATCGGCCGTTTCTTCGGCGGTTTGTCCCGCGTGCCATCGCCGATCCTCGGGTCATATGCGATCTCCGCGCTCTTCGCGGAGCACCCCTCGCTCACGGCGCATGTCGATGAGTGCATCATGGGTTGCGTGCTTCAGGCGGGTCTCGGACAGAACCCCGCCCGACAGGCCGGACTCAAGGCGGGCCTGCCCACCTCTCTCAACGCGATGACGGTCAACAAAGTCTGCGGCTCGGGGCTTCAGGCCGTGATGCTCGCCGCGCAGTCCATCCGCGCCGGGGACAACGGCCTGGTCGTCGCCGGTGGCTTTGAGAACATGACGGCCGCTCCCCACTTCTCGCGCATTCGCGATGGCGTCAAGTTCGGCCCAGCCACGTTTGAAGATCACATGCAGTATGACGGCCTGCGATGCGCATTCGAGTGCTGGGGCATGACCAACGCCGCCGATCACATCGCAAAGAAATACGGCGTCACACGCGAAGACATGGACCGCTTCAGCGCCCAGAGCCATCAACGCGCCGCCGAAGCGACCAAGCAAGGCTGGTTCAAGAGCGAGATCGTCGCCCTCACCGGCGAACAGTGCATGGACAAGAAGTCCCCCGGCGTCGCCGCCGATGAGGGCATCCGCGCGGAGTCCACCGCCGAAGTCCTCGCGAAACTCCGCCCCGTGCCGGGCCACGAGTTCATCACCGCCGGCAACGCCTCGCAGATTTCCGACGGCGCCGCCGCCCTGGCCGTAGCCAGCACACGCAAGGCCGAGGAGCTCGGGATCAAGCCTCTGGCGCGGATCATCGCGCAGCACACGCACGGCGTGGACCCCAAGGACATCTTCGCGGCGCCGATCGGCGGGATCACCGGCGTGCTCAAGAAAGCCGGGCTCTCGGTCAAGGACATCGACTTGTTCGAACTCAATGAAGCCTTCGCCGCACAGGTGCTGTGTAATGTGAAGGAGCTGGGCATTCCGGAGAGCAAACTGAACATCTGCGGCGGCGGGATTGCGCTGGGCCACCCGATCGGCGGCTCCGGCGCTCGCGTCCTGACGACTCTGATTCACCAGTTGCGTCGCACGGGCGGCAAACGCGGCGTTGCGGCCCTGTGTCTCGGCGGCGGCAATGCCGTGGCCATGGTCATCGAGACCCCGTGAGCAAACGCACGCGATCCAGCGCAGCGACTTCGCGAGCCTCAGGCCGTACAACCCCGGCCGAGCGCCCGCCGTCCGTCGCGCCGCGGGCGCCGGCCACGTCGTCCAAGTCTCGGTCGTACACCGAAGTCGTCGTGCAGTCGTGGAACGAGTTTGTCGAGATCGTCAGTTCACCCAAGTTTGACGGATGGGCGTTTCGCGGGCAACAGCAGGCGGAGTGGCCGTTGTTCGCGAGCCTTTCGCGATATCTGCGGCAGTACATTCCTGATGCGGGTCGCTGGCCGACGCAAGAGGCGCGGTCGATCCGCATCTTCCGCCGCAAGGCGCATCACTTTCAGATTCCCGACGAGGAACTCGATGATGACTTGTCGTGCATTGCGCTGATGCAGCACCACGGCTCGCCGACGCGATTGCTTGATTTCACCAAGTCGCCCTTTGTCGCGGCGTTCTTCGCGCTCGAACGTGCGACCACCGACGCGGCCGTGTGGGCGCTCAACAGCCCGGCGCTCTATTTCGATGCGAACCTGAAGCGTCGCGGAGGCGCGCGGCACACGCGCGATCAGGTCGATCCGCGGAACCACGGCGTTTTTGACGAGTACTACCTCAGCAACCGGCACAAGTTCGTGTGGATGGGCGAGCCGTGGCGGATGAACCGTCGCCTCATCGCGCAGTCCGGCACGTTCCTCGTCCCCGGCGTCATCGATGTGCCCATCGAAGAGATCTTGTCGTATTACCGCGCGCCGTATGACATGATGGTCAAGTTCGTCATGCCGGCCCAGACGATCCGAAGCGACGCCATGTGGTCGCTCTATCGCATGAACATCACCCACGCGACGCTCTTCCCGGACCTGGACGGACTGGCCCGGTCGCTGGCGTATGAACTCGAAACCGAGTGGCGCGGCACGCGGAACAAGCGCGGTGAATCGAGGTGATCGCCGGACTCACGGTGACGCGGCGCGTCACTGCATCAATGTGCTGCGCCGGCGCTCGCCGACCTTCTTGAAGTGCGCCAACGCGCTGTCGCGATCCGGGAAGTCCTCCAGCGTGAACAGCAGGTCCGTCGAGCCGACGCGGATCTTGTCGCCGTCATGCAGCACCGTCTCGCCCTCGATCTTCTGCTCGTTGACATAGACGCCGTTGGAACTCTTCATGTCCAGGGCGAGGAAGTTGCCCGAGGCCTCATCAAAGCGGATCTGCAAGTGCCGGCGCGACACGCGGTCGTCAAGCACCTGAAGATTCGCGTTCTCCCCGCGCCCGATCACGCTCGTGCGACGACCCAGCGGAAGATACCCTGCCTGCTTGTTCTCGGGAGCGACGATGATGGATGCCATGCGAAGTCTCCACGCAGGTTCGGCTGATGCGTTCGGCCGGCCGCTGCGTGCATCATCATACACCAAACCAGCCTCGGGCACAAGGTGCGGCCAGTCAGATCCGGAAGCGCGTCACGGATACTGAAATGTCGCCTTTTTCGCTTCGAGTTCAGCGATCATCTCCCTCACGGCCGCCGCTTCCTCGGTTTCCCCCTTGACTTCCAGTTGCGCGCCAACCGCAACCAGCGGAAGCGCTGGATCATCGCCTTGCACCTCGGTGATGTTGCGATACATGTTCGCTCCGATGACAAATGGGCCTTGGCCGTCGGCAAGGGTCCGACCTGGCGCGACGTCGATGCTGATCGAGGTTGTGCCGACGTTGACGAAGCGATGCGTGTTGCCGTCGATTTGAATGATGATGTCCCCGCTGATCGGGGCCGGCGCACCGCCCTGCCCGGCTGCCTGCGACGCCGTCACCACGCGACGCGTCCGCCCGCTTGGAAAAATGCCCCACAGGTACGCACGGCCAGCATGGACTTCAACAAACGGCGAACCCGTGCCCGTGGCGAAAAAACCAGTACTTGGCGAATTGCCCGTCGCGGGGCCGTCGAGAATCGCGTGGTATTTCGATTCCGGATCGCCTTGCTCCAGGATCTGCCTCACCGTGACCTGGGTCTCGCGAACGGAGGCGACACTGGTGATGTCGAGCATCGTCACGGAGAACTTCGGCTGCTGTTGCACCTGAACCGCGTCGTGCGCTGCGCGCCTGGCCGTCCAACCCGACGATGAAACACCCGTCGACGCGCCGCAGCCCGCAAGCGCGGCAAGGCCGCAGAAAACGACTAACACGCTCCAGACTCGTGTCGACATCATGGTCTCCCGTATTCAGAATCCCGCGGCCGTGGCGCGGACTTCAACGCCTTGAATGAGTTGCCAGATGGGATCCGCCGGATCGGCGGGCAGTGCGTGTGGTCCCGAGATGATGACGGTTCCGCCGGGCCCATCGGTGGCTTCGATGTACCCCGGCCCGCTCATCGTCAGCGAAGATGGATGGCCCGGGGCCGGCTGAAGACCGGGCGCCACATTGACGACGATCTGGTGCGTCGCGTTGATCGGCAGCGTGTCGGACAGGTAGATGATGCGATCGGTCGCGGAATCGACGATGTGGATGATGTGCGTCGCGGCCTGACCCGCGGTCACGACGCGCCGCGTTCGCCCGGATGGGAAGATGCCCCACAGAAACGCGTATCCCGTGTTGACCTGCCATGTGCCCGTCGGCTCGACGATTTGTCCCGAGGCCGTGCCCGAGCCGCTCGGCCACGGGCCGAACATCGTGTTGTAGTTGATGGTGGCCGTGGACGTGGACTTGACGACGTTGAGCACCATGTCGTTGAGCGTCGTCACCACCGAGTCCGGGCTGATGACAAGCGTCTTCTGCACGGCCAGCGCGGTTTCACTGGGCGCAGGGGGGGGCGGCGGTGAGGCCATCGACCCGTCCGACTGCACATCAATCGACACACATGACGGCAGCATCGCCATAAGCCCTGTGGCCAATGCCGCCACGCATACCAGACGATGTCGCATGGGTTGACGGTGAACGGACATGGAACCAACCGCTGTGCGAGTCATGGATATGAGCAAGTGTGTGTCTCCGTCGTGAACTATCCGAGCGGCGACCGAACGCGCCGAACGAGCGCCGCCAACTCTCCGGCCACGAGCGTTCCGCAGGCCGGAACCACCGGGTTGAGCAGGACGCCCCATGTGCTGAACAACGCCACGCTACCACCTGTCGCGGCACCGGTCAAGATAACCCATGCTCCGATTCGCCGCCACATTGCCCAAGGCGCCCAGATTGCCAAACCCAACCCGATCACGCTCACCAAGCCAATCACCACCCATTGCTGCCAGCCCGAAGCCATGCGGATCATGCGACCGGTCATCAGCGAGTCCAATGCGATCGCGTGCATCCATACGCCGTGGAGCGTCCGCCCGTCGGGCGTGTTGTGGTGGTCGTTCGACGGGGTTCGCACATCCGCGAGGAACACGACACAGCCCTCGAACCACCCCCGCACTTCTTCCGGCGAAGCGCGAAGCACCTGTGCATAGTCGAAGAACACAGCGTCGAGGTCCGGCTGCGGTGGCAGATCGAGGAAGTATTCGAAGATCCCGTCCCCCTGCTCTATCCCAGCACGCTCATCACCGGGAACGCTTCGCACATTGGTGCATCGAATCTCGAGCGGCTTGTCCTTGGAGTCAATCCACGATCTGTCGCGACCGTCCTCAATCCGTCCCGGACGCACGCGAACCACCGCCGACCATGGTTCGACTTCGTATCTGAACTGCCGGCCCGGGTACTGCGTCGATGCATATGCGGCCAGCGCCAATGATGGCAGCGCATCGACGGAGTTTCGCGTCAACGCCAACTCCACCCGCCACATCGCCCACGCCGACACGCCGGAAATGGCCGTGCCCGTGAGCATACGGCCCAGAAACTCTGGCGCATACTCTCGCGCGGTTTCCTGTTCCCATGTCGCTTTGGCGCAGACGACATCAATGCCCTGCGCGGCGAGGGCATCCATCGCGCGATGGATCGGCTCATCATGGTCCGTCGCATCGCCAAAGACCATGTCGAGAACGACCGTGCGAACGCCGGCATCGGCGAGACGCTCCATCACGAGCCCGTGCAGGCCGCGATGCGTCTTCGGTTTCTCGATGACAACGTCTGACAAACCAAAGTCCTCGGCGAGTTCCAGGATTCGCGTGTCATTGCTGAGGCCGATGACGCGCACGTTGTCGAGCATCGTCGGGGGGCGGGGCGGGTGCGCCACGCGCGCAAGACCCGCCTGAAACAAACCTTCGACAAAGAGATTGATGATCGGCGCGGTGAGGAAGACCCCCGCCAGGCCTCCGAGGCCCGCAGCCAGCAATGTCGCGGACCTGCGATGCCTCGATACCACTCGCCGGGACATCGCGCGGACGGATCGCCACGCACCGGGGACTTTCGCTCGCGTCGATCGCCCCTCGAGCAGCCGCGAGATGTCTTCCGACAGGTCACGCGCGGACTGATACCGATCCTCAGGCTCTTTCGCCAACGCCGTCAGGATCACCGCGTCGAGATCTTCGGAGACTTCCTCACGGATCCGTGACGGCCGCACCGGCGACGCCTCGCGAATCACACGCCGGGCCGTGTCATCATCGACATCATCGACTTCATACGGCATTCGCCCGCAGACGAGTCGATACAGAAGCAAGCCGAGGGCATAGACATCCGCCCGCGCATCGACCAGCCCCTGATCGCCCAGCGTCTGCTCGGGCGCGAGGTAGACCATCGTGCCGACGATCTGTCCCGGGAGCGTCTCCTTGCGATTGCGGAAGTCCTCCTTCGGCCCGCGGGCGACGCCGAAGTCGATGAGTCGCGGCAGGCCCTGTGCATCGACCAGAACGTTTCCGGGCTTGATATCGCGGTGAATGATGCCGTGAACGTGGGCGTGCTGCACCGCATCGCACACGTCCACCATCAGTTTCAATCGTTCGCGCAGCGGGAGTTTCGCGTTTTCGACGTACTGCGTGATCGGCCACGCGCCGCCGACATACTCCATCACGATGTACGGCATCGGTCCCGTGCCCGGATCCCACGTGCCGGTGCTGAAGACCTTGACGATGCCCGGATGGCTCACGCGTGCGAGCAGTTCGGCCTCATACCGAAACCGATCCTGCGCGAAGTTCGAAGCGCGATCACCGCGCAACACCTTGATCGCCACCTTTCGCGGCGGGTTCTCCTGCTGCGCTTCATACACAATCGCCTGCCCACCCGAGTCCAGCCGACGCAGAATGCGATACCCATCAATCGCTTCGGGCAACGCGGCCGGGCGAGCCACAACCGTCGGAAAGTCTCGCTCCTGGCTCGATGGTGGAATGGCGTCATCTGGCATCTGCTGCGGCCTCGACGGTGCGGGTCTGATTGGACGAGAATCATCCCGCACTTCCCCGGGGGAATCAAGCGCGGGCGACGGAATTCACGCCGTGCCGCCCGACTTTACCGGCCCATCGCCCTCGGGTTCCGCGTCTTCACCCCCGCATTCGCCTTTGACAATCGCCTCATCACGTTCACCGGTCTTGTGATACGACAGTCGAGACTCGGCATACTGCTGCGGCGAGATTCTCAGGTCCGGCACTTCGCCGCGCTGGTGCTGGGCGTGCAAATGCTTCAGGAACGGCACGCACCACTGGCAACCAGTTCCGGCCGAGAGGCACTCCGAGATGAGCGACGCCACGGGCGGGTCTTCTCGCGCGAGATACGCGCGAATCTTTCGAAGCGAGACCCGAAAGCACAGGCAGACATGATCGTCCTGATCCACCCATAAGCCTATTCACACCGACGCGGGCTATCGTGCCCCATGTCCCGCGTCACGGCCAACCTGTACAACCTGCCGCAGGTCTACGACATCCTGCACGCGCCGGGAACTTCGCACGATGTGCAGGGTCTGGAGCGAATGGCCGCACGCTTCGTCCGCACTCGCCCTCGCAGCGGTCGAAGCGCAACCGACACATGGCTCGAACCCGCGTGCGGGACGGCACGCCTGCTCCGCGCCGCAGCCAGACGCGGCCACGCGGGCATCGGCTTTGATCTCAACGCCGCGATGCTCGACTACGCCCGCCGTGCAGCGCCCCCGCCGCCGGCCGTGACCATCCGCCTCGAACTCGCCGACATGACCGACTTCGCCTCGATCGTCGGGGAGCGGTCGATCGACTTCGCCTTCAACCTCATCAACACGATCCGGCATCTGGAGTCGGACGCGGCCATGCTTGCGCACTTCGAGCAGATTTCGCGGGTTTTGCGCCCGGGGGGGGCGTACGCCGTGGGGATCGGATTATGCGTCTACGGCGTCGAACCGCCGACTGAGGACATCTGGCGAGCAGCGCGCGGGCGATGCCGCGTGACACAGGTGATTCAATATGCGCCAGCGCCAAGCCGTCGCTCACGGTGGGAACAGGTCGTGTCGTCGATCACGGTGCGCACCCCGCGACAGACTCAGCACATCGACTCAGCGTATCGCCTCCGCACCTATGACATGGCGCAGTGGCGACGGCTGATTGATCGCTCGGCCCTGACCGGCGCCGCGTGGGTCGATGAGTGGGGTTCGGAGATCGCGATGGTGCCCCCGGGGTATGCGATTCACGTCCTCAAGCCGCGTTGAGGTCGGACTGCTTCCGGTCGCCGCAAACGCTGAGCCTGCGCGAGGTTACTCGCCATCCACCGCTCCACGTCGTCGCTTTCGCTCGCCGACGGCCTTCTTCGCTTCGAGTCGTCGTTCGACCGATGACCGCGAGGGGCGTGTCTTCCTGCGCGGCTTGGGCTTGACCAGCGCCTGCCTCACAAGCAACGCAAGGCGCTCGATGCAGCCATCTCGATTTCGCCCCTGCGAACGATGTTCATCACACACGATGAGCAACTCGCCTTCGCTCGTCAGCCACGGCTCGGCCAGCACCAGCAGCCGCGCCATCGCATCAGCGCGCAGCGGAACCTCGCCCGGCCAGACGCGCATCTCCGCCTTGGTCTGCCGCTTGTTGACGTTCTGGCCGCCCGGACCGCGGCTCGCGGAGTACGAAAAACGCAGCCGATCCGCAGGGATGACCACGCCCGGCCCGAGCCTCACGCCGCGTTCGGAATGGTCGATCTGCTTGTCCATGACGATTGTGCGCAGGCTCGCTACCCTCACCGGCACAATAGCCCCTTTGGAGGTCCGCGTGTGGTTCGCTTCATTCGATGCCTGCTGCTCATGTCCGCGCTGGTGGTTTCGGCCGCGTCGGCCGCAACCTCAACCATCGACGACACCGATCCGCCCGCGGACGACATCCTCAAGGTTCGCAACCCCCTGACGATCTCGGTTGAGCCGCTGGTGATGTACATCACGCCCGGGGGACACTTTACGCTTCCTGGCGACGTTCGCGGCGGGCGCGACATCGACGTTGAGCATGTCAACGTCGACAGCCCGCGACTCTCTCCCGGGCTGCGCTTTGATCTGAACTATGGCAATTGGATCGCCTCCGCTTCAGGATTCACGTTCACCACGGATCGCGACACCTTGTCTCCGGTGGCGCGAGCCATCGGCGACCTTGACCTGGAGATCGACCAGCCCATCAGCACCAAGTTCACCTTCTCCACCGCCGAAGCCTGGATCGGATACACCGTGGTGGACGGCTCGGCCGCACGCGAAGAGGGCGAGGAGGATGTGCTTCACGCGGGCGTGGGATTGTTCGCCGGTGCGCGGGCCTACTGGATGGACATTGAACTGACCAATCCGCAGGGCACGGCCGAGGCGGACCCACTTTTCATCGAACCGATCGTGGGGGTTGTGCTGACCGGGAGCGCGCTGGATCGCTATGAGGCCCGAGTTCGAATGTCGTTTGGCTATATGTCCACCGGCTCGGATACCTCGGCCTCGTTTCAGATCGAATCAGACTTGGCGGCGAAGATTGCGACCGGCATCAGCCTCGTGGCTGGATATCGCATGTTGATCGTTGATCTCGAACAGGGTGATGTGATCGACAAGTTCGAATATCGCGGTTCGATGGCGGGGTTGCACGTCGGCCTGCGATTCAAGTTCTGAGCTTCAGAGCCGCCGTCGCACGTCGGCGTCGATGCCCGGGCACCATCGCCTGACGGTCGCGGCGTCAAAGCGCGACGGAAGTTCATCGGCGTTAACGCAGTCCAGCAGCGCCTCGATCACCGCCTCGATCACGCGCGACGGGGACTTCGTACCGCCGCACCAGTATTCATGATCCACCCATGCGAGCGAGACTTCGAGTCGCGAGGCGCTGGCGGACGCGGTCAGCCGGATGTCGTACCGCCACCCACGATCGGTTTCGGCTTCATGCTCGACCAGGATGGCCGGGGCATCGGTCGCGGCGAAACGCGGCAAACGCTCGGCTCGTCGAGAAGGATCGTGATGTCGGGCGTCGCCATCCACACCGATCTCCAAAGCGGTCTGGCAGGCCGCGGTGCAGCCTGCCTCAATCACACCGGTACTATTCGGCTGCAACCCCCGCGCTGTTGAGCCAGCACAATCCCCCATGACCTTTCTCCTCGAAACCATCAAACTCGGCCTCACCAACCTGCGAATGCACCTGCTTCGCAGCATTTTGACGGCCCTGGGCATCATTCTCGGCGTCGCCGCCGTCATCACCATGGTCAGCGTCGGCGAAGGCTCCAAGCGAGAGGCCCTGCGACAAATCGAACGACTCGGGGCACGAAACATCATCGTCCGCTCCCAGCCACCGCCCGAACAGGTCCAGCAAGTCGGTGGGCAGGGTCGCCAGTTTGTGAATCGCTACGGCCTGACTCGCCTGGACCTGCAACGACTGCAAGAGAACTTGACTGACGCCGAGGCGCTCGTGCCCGTCAAGGCCGTGGGCGGGCAAGTGTTCCGAGGGAGCCGTCGCCAGACGAGCCAGGCGTTCGGAACGACGCCGCACCTGCTTCAGGCGGCGAACCTTCGCGTGGCGCGTGGGCGATATCTCAACCGATCGGACATGGATGAGCGGGCGATGGTGGCCGTGATCGGCAGCGAAGTCGCCAAGGAACTCTTCGGCATCGAAGACCCGCTGGGCGACACGCTGCGCATTGATGATCGGGCGTTTGTGGTCATCGGTGTGTTGTCGCCGGTTGGCCTGTCGGGGGGGGCTGGGGCGGCGCTGGTCGGGCGGGACCTGAATCTCGATGTGCATCTGCCCATGACCACGGCCAACGCGATCTTCGGCGATGTCACCTTCCGCCGTCAGACCGGGACATTCAGCGCCAGCGAAGTCCAGGTCAGCGAGGTGTACATCACGGTTCCCACAACGGAGCGTGTGCTCAGCGATGCCGAGCGGATACGGCGGATCCTGGAGATCCGACGCGAGGGACTCACGGACATCGGCCTGATCGTGCCGTATGAACTGCTCGAACAGGCGCGAAAGACGGCCTTGACGTGGCAGATCGTGTTTGGATTCGTGGCGAGCGTGGGCCTGATCGTCGGCGGCATCGGCATCATGAACATCATGCTCGCGACGGTGACGGAGCGCACGCGAGAGATCGGCATCCGCCGTGCGCTGGGCGCCACCCGCAAACACATCGTCTGGCAGTTCCTCGTTGAAACCAGCGTACTCAGCGCCATCGGCGGTTTGCTCGGCGTGCTGCTGGGCGTGTGGGGAAGCGTGTTTCTCGGATGGGTCGTGCCGAGGCTCTCGGATCTTCCCGTCGTCGGCACGTTCTTTGACGAAATGACCATGCCCACGCAGGTGACCATGTGGTCGGTCGTCGTCGCGTTCATCGTGGCCACGGCCACCGGGCTGATCTTCGGCATCTACCCCGCCCGCAAGGCCGCATCACAGGATCCCATCGTCGCGCTGCGGCATGACTGACGCGTGGATTTCTTGACGGTGGCACGGGCGTCTCGCCTGTGCCCATCTGTCTTGACTTGTTTCAGTTGTTTGGATGTTCCGCGTCCATGGAGCCTCACGCATCGAGAGCGAAGGCATCGAAGTCGAAGCGACTTCGATGGCACGAAAGGCAACGTGTCAGCGAGCCGGCGTTGCGACGCGGACGCGGGTGACCTTCGGCGCCTGGATGTGCAGCCGGCGCACGCGGTGCTGCGACCAGTCGCGCACACCCAGGTCGGGCGAGTCCGGCCCCGTCCACACACGCAGCAGGTCATACACATTGTCCCGCTGCGCCGGAATGAACCCCGCGCCGCGAATCAGGTGACACAGCAGCGCCTCATCCAGGCAATACGTCGTCCCCGCCGCGGATACCACGTTCTCCTCCATCATCACCGAACCCATGTCGCTCGCGCCGAACGCCAACGCCACCTGCCCGATGTGCGGCCCCATCGTCACCCAACTCGCCCCGATCGAATACACATTGTCGAGCATCAGTCGCGACAGTGCCTGCGTCCGCAGATAATCCACCGCCCCGCTCATCCGCACGCGACGCCCGAACTCGCGATCTCCCACCGACTTCGCGTCAAACTCGATGCCCGTCGCCTTCAACGCCTCCCCATCCGCGACATCCATCCACAGCGGCGAGAACGCATCAGCGACGACATCGCCGGGGAATGGTCCATCGGCCGGCGTCCAGTCAGGCACGCGGCCCAGCGGAGTGTTCTCGCGCTGGAACGGCCATGAAATGAACGAGACATAGTGGCCCGGCGCTGTATCATGTTCCCCTCGCCGCGCCTCGGCCAGCACGCGATCCTGCCACGCGCGGACGAGGGACATGTGATGCACGCGATCCGCGATGCCCTCGATGTGTCCGAACATCATCGTGGCGCTGGTGAACATGCCCAGGGTGTGCGCGACGTACATCGTTGTCAGCCACGCCTGCGCATCGCACTTGCCAAGGCCGATCTTCCGCCGCACGCCCGGGGCGAAGATCTCCCCCCCCCCTCCGGGCACGCTGTCCAGCCCCGCATCCCGCAAGCGCCGCATGACCCAGCGAATCTTCGCCTCAAGCGAATCGCCCGGCGGATCAAAGAACCGGACGAACTCGATGAACTCCGGCGGGCTGAACCCATGCACATGCACGCCGGGGAACCGCGACTTGATCGCGCGCAGCAACTCCTCATACCACGACAGCGGCAGCGCCGGATTCATCCCCCCCTGCATGAGAATCTGCGTCCCGCCGATGCCAACCAGTTCCGCGATCTTGTCGAGCAGCGCTTCGTGGTCCAGCGTGTAGGCGTCGGCCTCGTCCCCATCGCGCCGAAACGCGCAGAACGTACACCGCGCCGAGCACACGTTCGTGTAGTTGATGTTCCGGTCGATCACGAACGTGCGGATCGCGTCGCCGTGGATCGCCCGGCACCGGGCATCGGCCCAGCGCCCGAGTTCCATCAGCGGCATCGTCTGGAAGATCTCCAACGCCTGCCGCGCCGTCAGCCGCGCCTCGCCCGCGACCACGGCCGTGAGCAACCCCTCATCCAGGCCGCTCAGTTCAGGCCGTGCTGGCGGGGGAGTCGTGCGGTGATGTGTTCGTGTGGCCAACGCCTGCCCCTCGCGCCGGCATCCCCGGCGGTGGTTCGCGGTTTTCAGGAACAACTGAAAAGACTATATCAGCCACCCCGGGTCCGGGCCAGACCCTGCTCGGCAGGGAAGACCGTCAGATAATCCCGCCCACCGGACCATCCGTCACATTGGGTCAAGTCTGCGGCCGCGCCCGCTTCAGCGTACGTCCCAAATTGCCGATTCGACACGGGATCCCGGAGGGCGATTGTGTGTCGGCCATGAAGCTCAAGCCCCATGTCTCACCTGCGCTCAAGCACCTTCGTCACAGCGTGACGATTTCGGCCGCGCTGGTGGCTTTGTGCGCGATCATTCAGATGCTCGTGTTCGGATTCGTCCATTTCACGGAAGTTCGATGGGTTGAAATCAAGCCCACGCCGAGCGTCGCCTCGCTGGCCGTGGTTGATGGCGCCAAAGCCGGCGATCCCGGAAACCCCGCGCGGCAGCGGCGAACGGTCGATGCGCAGGAGATCGCGGCCGAGCGCGTGCCGAGTCGATGGGCCCACACGCTCGAAGATTTCTCGGCGATCGCGGTGACGGTGGGTGTGATTTCGGCGTGTGTCTTCGCGGTGATGACGCTGCTGGCCGTGTGCGTGGCTTCGGGCGGAGCCGTGCCTGGGGTTGAGCGCGTGGTGGTCGCGTCGACGTGGGCGGTGGTGCTGGTGCTGCTCGCGTTGCCCTGGCGAGAGATGTTGGCCGCGATGCCGTTTCCGGGCATCTTCGGTTCGTATGCACTGTTGATCGGTTCGAGCGATGCGCCTTCGACGGGTGCGGCCAGGTTGTTCCTGACCTACCTCGGCTTGCCGCTTCTGGGCGTGATCGTCGCGGTGTACGCGCTGCTTCAGTTCCTGTCGGGCATCCGCGCGGGGATCATCGCGAACATGGTCAGCGAGGTCGATGAAATGCTTGAGCGTGAGATCGCGGGGATTCGCACGCGAGGCGTGGGGTCAAACGTCGGCGTGCGCGGGGGTGGCGCGTTCTCACGAGCCATCGGTGAACCGGCCGGTGCGCCGGCCGCGGACTTGCCGCCGCCGATTGATCGCGCCAAAGCCTTCCGCGACGCGGAAGAGGCCCGCGCTGAACGCGCTGCCGCCCGTGCTGGCGGCGATGGCGACTATCGACGCCCGCTGTAGTCTGACGCCCTTCGCGCCTGCAACGCGCCGACGCCGCCATGCGTAATACCATCCCCGCATGGCCGACACAAAGACCGCCAAGCGCCGCTCGATTCGATACAACTCGCTCGACGAACTGCTCGGCGATGCACGGCGACTCGTCCGCGCTGAAGAGCAGGGACGCCTGACGCTCACCGGCAATTGGACGCTCGGACAAATCTTTGGACATCTTGCCGCGTGGATGTCGTATCCCTACGACGGCTTTCCCATAGGCAAGGCGCCGTGGTTCGTGCGGCTATTCGTCGGCATGCAGAAGAAAAAGTTCCTCACCAAGGGCCTGCCCGCGGGCGTGCGAATCCCGGGAACGCCCGACGGCACTTTCGCCGTCGAACGGCTGACCACGGCGGAGGGCATGCGCCGACTCGAGACGGCCGTGGCACGCATCAGAACCGGCGCAGCGCCGACCCATCCCAGCCCCGTGTTTGGTCCGATGACGCACGAGGAAGTCGTGCAAGGCAACCTCCGCCACGCGGAACTGCACATGAGTTTCGCGCATGAAACGGAGGCGCGATGACCGTCGAGCATCGCATCACTCCGCCGCGCAGCGAGGCCGACCTGAGCGCCGTGGCCCGCATGTTGTCCCTGGCGTTCGCCGGGCCGATCGAGGGCACGCGGCAGTTCATCGACAACGCGCAGCCGGAGAACATCCGCGTGCTGCGGCGACTCGATGCCGCGGCAGATGCGCCCCTTGCGTGTTTCGTCCGCGTGCCGATGGGGCAGTTCTTCGGAGGGCGGCGTGTGCCGATGACCGGCATCGCGGGCGTGGCCGTGCCGCCCGAGTCACGCGGCCAGGGCACGGCCCTCGAACTCATGCGCGAAGCGCTGCGCGAGATCGCGCGCGATGGCACGCCGCTGTCTGCTTTGTACGCTTCCACGCAGACGCTGTATCGCCAGGTCGGCTATGAGCAGGCCGGACACCGGTTCACGATCAAACTACCGCTGGATCGCATCGGCGTTCGCGATCGCGGGATGAGCGTGCGCGAACTGACGATGGAAGATCAACCGGCGATTGAGTCGTGCTATCGCACGTTCGCGTCGGCGTTTGATGGGTTGCTGGATCGCGGGCCGTATCTGTGGCGTCGCGTGCGGAAGAACCGCGACGATGCGTACAACGGATTTGGCGTGTTCTCCGATGCTGGCGAACTCGAAGGCTACCTGTTCATGGTGCAGCGGCGAAACATGGACACCGGACGACACGATGTCGTGCTCTCGGATCTTGCGTATTTGACGGCGCGAGCGGGACGTCGAGTGCTCGGGTTGCTCTCGGACTTCGCGACGGTCGGTGACGCGGTGATCTTCCACGGCGGGCCGATCCACCCGCTTCTCACACTCATGCCACAGCAGCGCTATTCCGTCGAGAAGCGCGATTACTGGATGTTGCGGATCGTCAACCTACAGGATGCGATCGCGGCGCGGGGATATGCGCCCGGCGTCCACGGCCAGGTTCACATCCATGTCACCGACGATCTGTTGCCGGACAACGCTGGATCGTGGACGATCGCGGTGGCCGAAGGCCGCGGCCGTGCCGAACGCGGAGGGACTGGCCCTGCTCTTCGCATCGACATTCGCGCATTGGCCGCGATGTACAGCGGGTTGTATTCCGTGCGGCAGGCGCGCCTGGCGGGACTGCTCGACGCGAGCGATGCAGAGTTGGCCGGCATGGAGGCGATTTTTCAACCATCAACGCCGTGGATGATCGACATGTTCTAGCCAGACATGAAGCCCGACCGTGAGGGAGGGCTTGGAAGCGGCGATGAACCCTCGCAAACCAATCGTTCACACCGTCACATGCAGGCAGAGGAACTTGCGTAACCCGCCACGCAGTGGCGGGGTACCCAATACAGTCACACCATGGAACACACCACACCCATCTCGCTCAAGCAACTCCAGATCGTCGCCGGCGGCCTGCTCATGGGCCAGGTGTCATTCATGCTCATCGCGTCCGTCATGAAGATGGGCGGCATGATGCAGCCGCTGCCCGGTCTCGGCCTGTTCCTGCTCATGGCCGTCGGCGCGACGATGGTCGGCGGCAGCGTCGCGGCCATGGTCATGCGCGCCGCCATCACTCGCGCCGCGCGACGCGACTGGCAGAACCGCATCGACGACGACCACGGCCTCGAACGCATCTTCGGCCGATACTGGATACTGACGATCACCACGGCCGCGCTCGTCGAAGGGACCGGCCTGTTCGGGTCGCTCACCGTGCTCATCGCGGGCGAATGGCTCGCGCTGCTCGCGCCCGTGCTCACCATCGCCCTGGCGATTGGATCGTTCCCGAATTCCTACCGCTGGGCGGAGTTTCACGACGCGGTGACGCGGGAATAAAACCCCGCTTCAGCACATCGTCAAGCCGCCATCCACACAGATCACCTGCCCCGTCAGGAAGCCGGCCTCATCGCTCGTCGCATACGCCACGGCCGAGGCGATGTCATCGGGCGTGCCGAGGCGTTTGACGGCCATCATGCCCACCACGCCATCGCGGATCTGCTGCGAGAGATTGGCCGTCATGTCCGTCTCGACAAAGCCGGGCGCGATGACGTTGCACGTCACGCCCTTGGAGCCGAGTTCGCGGGCGACGGATCGCGTCAGGCCGATCAGGCCCGCCTTGGCCGCGGAATAGTTCGCCTGGCCCGGATTGCCAACAACGCCGGACGTTGACGAGATGTTCACGATGCGGCCGAACCGGCCCTTCATCATCGGGCGCGCGGCCGCGCGGGTGGCGACGAACGCGGCCGTGAGATTTGTCTGAATCACTTCGTTCCAGTCTTCATCGCTCATTCGCAGAATCAGCGTGTCGCGCGTGATGCCCGCGTTGTTGACGAGGATGTCGAGACGCCCGTGTTCCTCGGCGATGGACTCGATGGCCGTCGCGAGCGCGGCGGAGTCGGCGACATCAACGGCCTTGGCGCTCGCCTTGCCGCCGGACTCTTCGATCCGGGCGCGCAGATCATTCAGCGGCCCCGCCGATCGGCTGATGAGCACCACATGTCGCCCATCACGGGCCAATCGCTCCGCGATGGCACGGCCGATGCCTCGGCTCGCGCCCGTCACAACCGCCACACGCATCGAATCGCTCACGATCAGGCTCCCTCTTGTCGCGCACCAACACTGTCACGCCTCGCACCGCGCGCTTCACACAATAGTCGTGAATGTGACCGGGCGGCACAACCGAAGGAGCTCAACCGCCGGGGATCGTGATAGGCCCGGCCGGCGTTCGCTTGGTTGGTCCGCCGGGCGCTTCTTCTTCCGTTGTGCCCGAGGGCGACGGCGGAGGCGGCGGCAAACCCCCGCCACCAAAGTCCACGGGAAGCGTCGGGAATCCGCCCGCGGCCAGCAGGAGTTCACCGCTCTCGCCGTCAAAGTCGCTGGCCCGCGCACGCACGTCCGCCATCGACTCGATCCCGTTGAACACAAACTCCGACCCTGCACGCCCGATCGAAAACCGCAGCAGATACGCCTCGCCCGGCGTCTGGATCGCGTACGTCACGGTCGAACCGTCGTTCCCGCCGAAGGCCGCAGCCATCGACTCCATCTGTTCCTGCATCTGACCCATCATCCCGCCGAGCGAGTTCGCCAACTGCGCAAGCAGGCCAGAGTCATACATCTCTTGAATGACGGTCTCCGCATTGGCGGGATTGGCAAGAAGTTTGCTCTGCATTTGCATCAACTGCGCCATGAGTTCCGTTCCGAGCATGGCCTGCGCCATCTGCAACTGCTCCGGGTCAACATCGCCCATCATGCCGCCTAACGCGGCCGCATTCAGCGATTCCGGATTTTCTCGAAGCGCCTTGAGCATCTCATCCCGCAGCGACTCGGCCGTGAGTTCCGGCATCTCGGGCATCGCGGGCGCTTCCGTCGAGCCGTCGGTTTCAACATCGCTGATGTAGACGATGCGGACGATCTCGATCTCCGCGACGGCCTCATCCCACTCGCCCGTGTTGGCGAGGTCTTCGAGCGTTCGCTTGCTCACGCGGCCCAGCCGCGCGTTGATGTCGGCCATATCTCCGCGGGCGAGCGACTGGGCGAACTCGAGCGCGGCCGCGCCGAGTCGCTCGTCGAGCACCTGCGCATCGTCGGCAACCTGCACCCGTGCATCAAGGGACATGCCCGACAGGATCGAGGCCAGATGCACCGTCGATGGCGGGGGCGGAGGCGGTGGAGTCGTGTCGCGCGGCGGAGGAGGAGGCGGCGGCTTCTTCTTCTCGCACGCGGGCGAAACGACCATGACCGCAGCCAAACCGACGACCGCGAGCATCGCCAACGCGCCAGACTTATTGCGACGGTTCATCATGTGACACCACCTTTACGTTCTTGTCAATGCGCCTCATCAGGCCAGACAGTGTTTTTCCTGGGGCAAGTTCCTGCCACGCTCCAGCGCTTGTACCGGCGAGCCACCGGCACGATGCCTCCCATCGCACGGCCGCCGTCAACTGCTCCACCAAGCGGACCTTGATCTCTTCAACAGTAGTCCGGCCACCCGAGGGACCATGTGGCCGGGCGGTGACGTTGGACACGACGGGACAGCTCGGTTCGCGGAAGGTCCTGGCGGCGAGAGCCTCTGAAAGCCGGGCCGCCGCAGGCCGCATGAGCGGAGAGTGAAACGCCCCGGCCACGGGCAAAGGCGTCGCGCGAAGGCCCATCGTCGCGGCGATGCCGCCCGCCCGTTCAATCGCGGCCTTGTCTCCGCTGAGGACAACCTGTCCGGGCGCGTTGAAGTTCGCGCAGACCAACACCCCATCCTCGCGAGCCTGATCGCACACCACCGACGCCTGCGACTCATCAGCCCCGATCAGGGCCAACATGCCACTGGGTACGGCCTCGGCCGCATCCTGCATCGCCCGTCCACGCAGCGCCACCAGTTCAAGCCCGGTCTCAAAATCGAAGCATCCCGCGATGTGCAGCGCGGTGTACTCGCCGAGGCTCAGCCCAGCGGTGGCGGCGAGTTTCGCCTCCCCGGGACTGATCCCCCACTTGGCCAGCAGCCCGCGCCAACACGCGACGGAGGTGACATAGATCGCGGGCTGGCTCACGTCGGTGCGATTGAGCCGCTCGGCCGGGCCATCAAGACACAGTGAAGACAGCATGGTGCCGAAGCGATCGCCGAGAATCTCGTCGGCCCGGGCGAAGATCGCGCGGGCTTCGGGCGAGGCCTGAACCCAGGCCCGGCCCATGCCCACGGCCTGCGCCCCCTGCCCCGGACACAAGATGATCGGAGAGTCGCTCATGGGTCTCTGAGGGATTGTACAGCGCATCTCCGGCCGTGGCCGTCGATTCTCAGATTCCCGCGCGGGCGGGAAACCATCAACGCACGATATCGAACTATACTTGGTCAGGCGAACGGACCCCGCCCAAGGAAGTGTGGCCATGGTTTCACAGGTTCCCGAAAATCGACGCGACCGGAGCCGATTCACGCGAGCGGTCCGGATTGTCGGCCTCGCATGGGCCTTGGTGTTCGTCACGCTCGGCGGGATGGGTCAGACGCCCGGCGGTTCACAGCCCACCGCCGCCACGCCCGCGGAGAACGTCGCGGTCATCACGATCAAGGGTCCGATCGACCGCGTGATGGCCATGAGCGTCGCGCGCCGCATCAAGGCCGCGGAAGCCGGCGGCGCCGGGGCCATCGTGTTTGACATCGACACGCCCGGCGGTGAAGTCGGCGCGGTGCTGGACATCTGCACATCCATCAAGCAATCGCGCATCACCAACACGGTGGCATGGATCAACCCCAACGCGTATTCAGGAGGGGCGATCATCGCCGTGGCCTGTCGCGAGATCGTCGTCGCCGACGCGGCGAGTTTCGGCGATGCGCTGCCGATCGCGGCCAGCCCGCTGGGCATTCAGGCGATGCCCGAGCCTGAGCGGCAGAAGGTGCTCGTGCCACTATTGAGCGAAGTCGTCGACTCGGCCCGCCGTAACGGGTATGACGAGAAACTCGTGCAGGGCATGGTCAGCCAGGGTGTTGAACTCTGGCTCGTGCGGCGCACGGCCGACGGCGCGCTGTTGTTCATCGACGAGGCGGAGTTCCGCCGCATGTTCGGCACCGAGCCGGATCGCACCCAGCAGCCCGACGTGCCCTCGGGCGCGCCGCGCCCCGGCACGGCCACCCCCCCGCAGGAAAGCGTCGCCTCGCCGACGACCCCCACCGACGGCACCGGCTTCATCCCCGCCGCGCCGGGGCTGGAAGGACTTTCCGGCGAAGTCTCGCTGGGCATCGACACCAAGACCACCCGACCGATCATCACCGAAGCCGATCGCGGACAGTGGGAACTCGTTCGCTACGTGAGCGATGGACGCGGCCTGATCCTGCTCAAATCCTCACAGATGCTCGATTACCGCCTCGCGCGGGCGACGATCTCGAGCGATGAACAACTCGCCGCGTACTTCGGCGCCCGCAATGTTCGACGCCTGGACGCCAACTGGTCCGAGGCGATGGTCGCGTTCATGACCAACTGGCTCGTGCGGGCCGTGCTCATCGCGATCTTCCTCATCGGACTCTTCTTTGAACTGGCGAACCCCGGCTTGATGATCCCCGGCGGGATCGCAGCGCTGGCGCTCGTGGGCCTGCTCGCCCCGCCGATGCTCGTGGGCATGGCCGGGTGGTGGGAAGTCGGCGCGATCATCGCCGGGATCCTGCTGGTGATCGTGGAGATCTTCATCCTGCCGGGGTTCGGGATCGCGGGGATTCTCGGCGTGCTGCTGATTTTCGGCGGGCTGCTGGGGACGTTTGTCGATACGGCCGGGGGCGGCCTCTTCCCCAACTCTCCCGAGGGCCGCGAGGACCTGATGTACGGTTCGGTGTCGCTGCTTCTGGCGATTGTCAGTTCCGGTGTGGCGATCTACTTCGTCTCGAAGCACTTCGGCTCGCTGCCGCTGCTGAGCCACCTGGTGCTGCGCGATCCCACGCCGGATGAACTGCTCGGGCGCGATGAACTTCTCGCCGCGATGGCTTCGGGCAAGGGCGATGCGATTTCGATCGGCACGGTGGGTCGCGCCTCGACGCCGCTACGGCCCGCGGGCAAGATGGAAGTGGGCGACCGCGTGGTGGATGTGGTGTCGGACCTGGGCTTCATCGCGGCCGGCACGCCCGTTCGCGTGGTCAGCGCGGATGCCTTCCGCATCGTTGTCGAACCTGCCGGCACGGAGGGGCCTGTCGCGTGAATGAAGCGTATCTCTATTGGGGTCTGGGTCTGCTCGCCGCGGGTGTCCTGCTGCTCGTCGTTGAGGTCTTTGTGCCTTCGGGGGGGGTGATCGCCGTGGTCGCGGCCATCACGAGCATCATCGGCATCGTCATGCTCTTTCTTCACAGCACAACGTGGGGTCTCATCGGCACGCTCACGTTCATGGTCGCCGCCCCGGCCGTCTTCGCATTCTGGGTGAAGGTGTGGCCGCAAACCTATTTCGGACGCAAGATGATGGGCGAAAAGCCGCTGGAAGAAGTCGAGGCGGAACGTCTCGCGGCCGAGGAAGAGCGACGACGCTGGCTTGGCCTGCTGGGCAAGGAAGGCCTTGCCATGACCGACCTGCGTCCGGTGGGCGTCGTGCGCATCGAAGGGCAGCGCTACGACGCGCTGGCCGAGACCACGATGATCGCGGCCGGACAAAAGGTCCGCGTGACGGTGGTCGAGGGGAGCCAGATCAAGGTTCGCGCTGTGGCCTGAAGTGCCGTGGGGTTGGCGAGTCACGGGGTTGAAGGGGGAAGTCCGGCCGGGTTCTCGCCCCGGCGCTCACGTTGGCGATCCGTTCGACCGAGCAAGGCGTAAGAGTTGCGTGGCCAGGGTCCGGGATCGGAGGTTGTCCGCCATGACGAATCGTTATCAAACCGTGTTGCTGTTTGGAGCGCCCGGCGCGGGCAAGGGGACGCAGGGCAAGATCCTCGGGTCCATTCCCGGGTTCTTTCACCTGTCGTGCGGGGAAGTCTTCCGCTCGCTGGACATGACGTCGGACCTTGGGCGGGTGTTCATGAAGTATTCCTCGCGCGGGGAACTCGTGCCTGATGATGCCACGGTGAAGATGTGGGAGCAGAACATGCGGGCCCAGACCGTGCTCGCGAGGTTCAAGCCGAACCAGGACCTGCTGGTGCTCGACGGCATTCCGCGCAGCGTCCATCAAGCCAAACTCCTCAAGCAATACCTCGACGTGCTGCTCGTCGTGCATCTGGTCTGCCCGGACAAGGAAAAGATGTTCGACCGGTTGCGGCGACGAGCGCTGAAGGAAAACCGCGTCGATGATGCGCGTGAGGATGTCATCCGCCGCCGATGGGAGGTGTACGAACAGGAGACGCATCCCGTCCTCGCCTATTACCCGAAGAACATCATCCGCGAAGTCAACGCGATGGGCTCACCCGCGCGAGTGCTTCAGCATGTGCTCGAGGCCGTGGTCCCCGTGCAGGAATCACACTTCAATAACCCGGTGACGGGTGAGCGTGAAGTGCCCGAGTAAGCGGCCGCGGGGAAGACGGGGCGGTAGCACGAAAACGTCTTGACAGATCCCATGGGTCGCATGTGACGCATGGGTCCCATGCATGATGGGATCAGCGTGCATCAGCCAGCGCCGACGGTGATGCCCACCGGCTGCGGGCGTGGCTTGAACGAGGGCTGGAGCGCGATGTTCAGGGGCACGCGTTTGCCGCCCTGGGTGGGCGGGATGCCTTCTTCATCGATGTAGCGCTGGATGGCCATCACACCTTCGATGAGTTGTTCGGGGCGCGGCGGGCAGCCGGGGACGTACACATCCACGGGGATGAACTGATCCACGCCCTGCACCACGGCGTAGGTGTCGAACACGCCGCCCGTCGAGGCGCACGCCCCCATCGAGATCACCCACTTCGGCTCGGTCATCTGCTGATAGATGCGCTGGAGCACGGGCATGGTCTTGATGGAGACGCGCCCGGCCACGATGAGCAGATCGCTCTGTCGCGGGCTGAATCGCATGACTTCCGCGCCAAAGCGCGCGAGGTCATAGCGCGAGCAGGCCGTGGCCATCAGTTCGATGCCGCAGCAGGCCGTGGCGAAGGGCATGGGCCAGAGCGATGATCGCCTGGCCCAGTTGATGACGCGGCGAAGTTGCGTGGTCAGAAGGATGTCGGCCGGAAGTGCAGCTTCGAGGCCCATGCGAATGGTCTCCGGAATCGTGGTGCGTCCGGCGAATCATAGCGGCGCGATCCACCGCGACCCGCGACCGCGTTCACGCTGATCCCCCCGGGCCACCTTCGGCCCTCGCGGCCCGCACCTATCGTTCGCTCCACGGGAGACCATGATGGACATCAACCAGCGAATCGCCCAGTTTGAGAACATGGTGCAGGCGGACCCTGAGAACGACATGGCCCACTTTTCTCTCGGTTCCGCATACAACCAGGCCGGTCGCTTCGCCGACGCCGCCGAGAGTTTCATGCGCTGCATCGAGCGCAACCCGACGATGTCCAAGGCGTATCAACTCGCCGGCGCTGCGCTCATCGCCGCCGGCCAGAGCGACCGCGCGGCCGAGGTGCTCACCATCGGCTACACGGCCGCCGCCAAACGCGGAGACCTCATGCCGCGCAAGGCCATCGGCGAACTGCTCGAACAACTCGGCAGGCCGATCCCGCAGATCGAGCAGACGGCCAAGCAGGCCCCCACCCCCACCGGCGGGTTCATCTGTCAGCGCACCGGCCGTCCGGGCACGAAGATGGCTCGCCCCCCCTTCCGCGGCCCGGTGGGCGAGTGGATCGCGGCGAACATCTCGAAGGAGACCTTCGACGCCTGGATCGCGCAGGGGACCAAGGTCATCAACGAACTTCGCCTCGACCTCTCGCGCGATCAGGATTCGGAGATTTACGACCAGCACATGCGCGAATACCTCGGGATCGACACGGACCTGCTCGAGAAACTGACCTCAAACCGAGGTTGACCCTCCGCGCACCCTCCCCGCCCATCGCGCTCGCCGAAGCCGTGGATGCCGCGCGAGACTGCGAACGACGATCTTGCTGCGCGGTCAGCGCTGCGAGGGCTGCATTCACGGGAACCTTCACACCCTCCGCACGGCCGTGATCGACGCCCTGTCGGCGACGGTGTGAACAGCGCAAGGGGGAAGATCCGGGGCTGATCCTTGCGGCCGGGAACTCCGGGCCTTCGCCGGCGGCCGGGAGTTGCGCGAGTTGGGGATAGGGGCGGCAGGGCTTGTCCGGGGGTTGGGGGTTCTGGTTGAGATGCTTCCGTGCAGGCTCGAATTGTTCTTCTGAGGGCCTGCGTTTTGATTCTGATGGACTGAATTGTTCCTGTGATGGACTGCGTTTTGATTCTGATGGACTGAATTGTTCCTGTGATGGACTGCGTTTTGAGTCTGATGGACTGAATTGTTCCTGTGATGGACTGCGTTTTGATTCTGATGGACCACGTTTTGATTCTGATGCCCTCAATTGTTCTTCCGATGGCCTCAATTGTTCCTGCGAAGGCCTTGTTATTCGACCGCGCTGGCGCAATTTCTGTGCGGGGGGAGCGGGGGATCGGCTCGCGGGCCAGTTAACTTTGCGCTGCGGCCGTGGCGGAAGCGGCTCTGGCCTGCGGAAGGGGCCTTTTATGCGGACTTGCTTCCGGACACGACCGCGCCCCAAAGCCAGCCACCTGCCTTCACATCACCCATGCAAGGGCCACGCCGCACGGCCCGTTCGCGGGGCGAACTTTGGGACCGAAAAAAACCTGTCGAGACCCTTGACTTTTGTGCAACCACCGGTCAGACTGTCCGTACACCAAACGGGGCCTCCAAACGGGGCCTCCAAACGGGGCCTCCAAACGGGGCCTCCA
>CAZTPJ010000009.1:0-54024 GCA_964614515.1 uncultured Phycisphaeraceae bacterium
CGGCCACATCGCCATCATAACTGATCGTCAGCCCCGGCTGCGTGTCACGGCCGGTCAGGCTCCCGAGCGAATCGAACGCCCATTCGGAGAGGCGCGGATGCGGCGCGCCCTGGCCGTGCGGCTCGATCTCGGGTGTCGTGGACGTGTTGATGAGTTTTCCGCGCTCGGCGGATGTAAGTCGCCCGAGGCCGTCGTAGGCGTAGAGCCACGACCGCGCGTTATTGACATTGCCCTCTTGCGTCTGTTCCCACGCGCGGCGTCCGGCCGCGTCGTAGGCGTACTGCCGGCGCATCAGCACCGGCTGGCCGCTGAACCCCGCCTGGAACGCGAGATCCTTCACTCGGCCGAAGCCATCGAGCCCCTCGACGCCGGGCTCTTGATCATCGCTATCGAAGTTAACTTGCAGCGCGTGATTCGCGCCGTCGTAGCCGTGCCGCGCGTTCACCCGGCGCGACGAGCCCATGTACGAATACTCGACAAGACCCACGGGCGACTGCCCGCTGTCGTCGATGATGCGCTTGATACGGCCTATGTGATCGTCGATGCCGTCATCGCCCGACTCCTGGCCGTAGTCGAACACGATCTCCCGCCGGTTCTGCGTGCCGGTGCGAATGGGATAATGCATCCCCGCGATGCGGTTGTAGCTGCGACCGGCGCTCGTGACATAATCCCAGACATACTCGATGCACGGCGATGACCCCGTCACCGGCCCGCCATGCTGCTGGAACTCGGCAAGCAGGTTGCCGACGACGTCGTACTCATAGGTGTTCTCCGCGACGTAGCCCTGCGTGTCGGTCGGGCGCGCGGTGGCGCGAACGAGACGGCCGAGGATGTCGTAGTCGTATTCGACGCGTTCGATGAAGTCGGCCGGCGGGGACGTCGGCGCATCCTCGACATCCGTCGCGATGCGGCGGCCCTGCACATCATATGTGTGCGCGAGCGTGATCCCGCGGGCGTCCGTCCGCGTCGCCATCAGGCCGTCGGCGAAGTAAGTGAAGGTCAGGTCCGCCTGTGTCTTTGGATCGCCTGTGTCGGGGTCTGGGAAGTGGACAGCGCCGATGTAGCCGTTGTTTCCGCTGACGGCGGTGTACTCATCGTCCACGACATCGGCACCATATTCAACCATCGTGATGCTCAAGTTGCCGTTGGCGTTCTCCCACGAGATGCTCTCGGTCACGTCATGCACGGCCGCGATGCGTACGAGACGACCCTGTTCATAGCCGTAGAGCGTGCCGCGCTGGTCCATTGGGTCGGTTGCGACGGCATTCTCAACGACGAGTTCCGGCTTGCCAAAGGCGGTGTAGGTCGTAGTGGTGATGACCCCGTCGGGGTGCATGACGGCCGCGACCTGCCCCCGGTCGTTGTAGATGTATCCCGACACACGAATCTCGAAGTCCGGCGTCGTCGTGAACACGCCCAAGTCGACCACCATGTAGTACGGATCCTGTTGGAACGGTCCGAAATCCACCGGCGGCTCCTCCGGCCGTTCGATCGCGTTCGGCGCACCATCGTTCGCGTACATCCCCTGCGAATGCTCCGTCCCCATCTCCGCCGTCGCCAGAAGCCGGCCCTTCACGTCGTACCAGTGCAGCGTCCGCGTCCAGACCGCGTTGTTGGCGTCGAGGATCTCATCCTCATCATCGCCCGCCAGACGCTCATATGTGATGACCTCGATCGCGTTGCCGTGAGTGTCATACGTCGTGTCGGTTCGCGTGACCTCGCGCGGTTCCTCCTCGGCGTTCACGGCCACCAGCGCGCTACTCACCTGCCGACCGAGCGCGTCGTACTCGTATCGCTGAATGCCGCCCGTCGGCCCCTCGGACCAAGTGGGACGACCGCCGTGGTCATAAAAGCTACGGGTGGAGAGATACGTGTAGCCGCTGCTGTCAGAGACTTTGTATTCTCGCACTTCGGCAACATGCCCGCGCGCGTCGTAGATCGTCTCCGTCAGCGACAGGATGTCGCCCGAAGTGAAGGCGCTGAGAATCGCGTTGGCCGTCGGCACATCCGCCCCCGGTCCAAACGAACTCGCATTGCTAGGATCAACCGTCGATGGAAGCGTGGTTGGTCCGCACACGGCCGTGAACCTCACGCGGTCCAGGTTGTCGAGATACGTCACCTGCCGCCACAGCACTTGATTGCTATCGACGACGTCTCGATAGGTTCGCACAACTTCGCGCATGCGCCAGTCGTAGCCGATCTCTTCGAGCAGTCCCGCTTCCTCGCCGTAGTCATTCTCGCCCGGCTCGGGGTAGTTCTCGCCTTCGTATGAGCGATGCCGATGGCTCCAGATGCCGATGACCTTGTCCGCGTCGTGCAGGCCATCGCCGTACGAACGCTTCTCGATCAGGACCATGTTGTCGTCGGACGTTTGCGGATCGGCTGTGCCCCAGTACTCATGTAGATCCTTCGTTCCACGATACGTCCACACGACCCGGCCGCGGTCGTCGCGCACTCGCCGCGTGATCGTGCCGTCAGGCGCACGCTCCCGCTCCACGTCGCCCCATCGGCCATACTGCACGGCCGCATCAAGCGAATCCTCGCCTCCCTCGATGCTCACACCGCTGGGGCGACCGGCGGGGTCGTACATGACTTCCAGTTCGGCGACTGTCGAGAAGTCCTCATTTCCTTGAGGATCACCGCTGAAGGACTGAACATTCCAAGTCACCGTGGCTGATCGCGCCAGATTCCCAGCGTCAAAGTCATCCACCTGCCCTGGAGACAACGGAATCCACTCTTCTCCCTGACCTTGCGCGATGTTCTTGAGATCCTTGTATTTCAGAATGCGCTTGTACACCACACCGTTCACGTCTGCGGTGCTGACAGCCGTGAAGTCTATGCGCCCATCGGGATACTTGATCCGGCGTACAATCTCCCACCAGTTCTCGTAGACGGTCTCATACGCGAGCGCTTCCGCGAGGCCCGCCACGCGCTCCATTTCGGTCCCCGTTTCCACGATATCGTCGCCATCAGCATCCAAGATCGAGACTGACACACGACCCAGGGAATCGCTCCAAACAACGTCAATGTAGAGTCGATAGAAGTCCTGAGGATCGCTCCAATCTGGGTCAGAGGATTCGGAAAGCCCGTGGGCCCGCACCGTCGCCCGCACCTTATGCGGCGCAGGCAGTGTCTCTGGTTCGTGATACTCCGTCCGTTCGACCGCGAACAACAAATCGGACTCCGGCGAGACGGCCGCCGCCGGGCGTACGGTGACCTCCGCCACGACCTTCTTCGTTTCATCTCCCGGCGGAGCGCGCTGAGGATCTCCGACGGGCCAATCGACGTCCTCCAGTTCGTAGTGTCGTCGAACGACTGTGTACCCAACGTCAAACAACTGACTTGACAACCCTGGACTCGTGTAGTCAAAGGGCGTGCTTCGGGGTGAAGTGAAGTCGATCGCATGCGTCACAAGATCAGGACGATCCGCATCACGAATGAACTGCCGGATCCAATGAATCGGCCGCCCTGGGTCATTGCCAGACTGCACGCCGATGGCTCCGATCTCCGTCGTCGTGTCATCCTGGTACTCGAACGCGAGAACCAGCCCATTCTCAAGTGAAGGGGATGGCGTGGTATTCGCCGGATGGTTTGTTGGATTCCCCCAGCCCTTGGTGCAGTGGCGGACAAGGCGGCCCTTCTCATCGTATTCATGCTGTTCCCATAAGCCGCTGGCCATCGTCAATGTCGGACTTTCCCCATTGATCGTCCATGTCCGATCGCTGAGAACATGGCCGCGCGGGTTGATCTCGACGACCCGGCGCGAGAGGGGCCGGTCGCGCTGCGTCCACGATTGTCCATTTCCATCAAACAGCGCGTCAAGGTATGCATTGTTCGCGTTGGTCACTTGGCAATCGTTGAGCGTCTTATATTCGTCAAGGACGACCACCCACATACGTTCGGAAATGTCATATTGGATCGGCTCGTTCATCGCCACGATATCAATCGGATATGGATCGTGATACATCCACCGCAGGGGCCCGAGATCAAGCAAGCAACCTGCGAACTTTGGAAGCGGCATGACGCCGGATTGCGGAATGCACTCGGACCTGATCGTGCTCGCGGGCATTCGAAGGAAGCGATACATTTTGTACACGCTTTCTTCCGTTCCGCTCTGGCGTCGGTCGGCGCAGACGAACACGCCGTCATGGAGACACACGAGCCATTCGTTGTTTTTATTGAACGTCGTGAACTCCGTCACCATTTCCAGCGCATGATCGGACTGTCGGAACCCGTCGAGATGGCCATAGCTCCCGATGCTTCCAATGTACTCCTCCCCCCAGTGGCCGAAGTGAAGGTCAGCAATCGCCACCAGCGTCGCGCTGTTCGCCGGATCCGGCAACGTGGGAACCGGCACGTCCTGGTCGCGCCGCGTGACCAGAAGAATGTTGGGCCAGTCCGCGAGAGCCTCGAAGTTGGACGCTCGCTCAAACCCCTTGCGAATCGTTTCGATCGTGTCATTCGAGTACACGGAATCGAGTCGAGTCTTGTCCATGGCGCCGCCGAAGCCAGGTGTGAGTTCGCGCCGGAAGTATCGATACATCGTGTGCCGATCCTGCTGCGTCCATGAACCCCCGACCTCCGGCTCATGCTCCACGTTCGGATCGCTCCATTCCTCCTCTTTCCCAGCGCGCGTTGTCGCCGTGACCTTGAGCAGTCGCGGCGATTCGGATACGCGAAAGGTCATGCCGCCGTGCGTGAACCAATCATGCTCGGTGTCCGCGAAGATCTCTGATTCGTCCGAGTACAGGTATCGAACACGAACATGCCAATTGTGCGGCAAAGCAACATGCTCGAATGAGTCCATCACCTCTTCCATATGTGTGATGGCGTCGCGAACATGATCCGCGTCCGAGGATAAAAACGGCACTTGTTGATGCATCGACTCGATATACTGGGAGAACTCATGTTCGAAGGCCGTATACTCAATCGTCAGGCAGTCATCCATAATCTCCCCTTCGACATCCCCCTTGTACACGAGAACTTCATGGACGGCCTGCTGCCTGTGGTAGTTGTACCCGCCGTGGTCCGGAGAGTGCGGAAACTGCCCCAATTCACCAGGCCCGATGGATGGACTGTCCGTCTGGCGAAACGAACGATGCACGAACAGGAGCGTCCACGCCACTTCGCCCGGCTCTTCGGCCGTGCAACCGTGCCTCAACCTGATCCAACGGATCTGGCCCTTCTGGTTGCAGTTTTGACAGCATCGCGTGCATCCATCCCCGGGAGGATTGGCCTGTCGATCGCAATTATGGGTATCAAAGTCGCAATACGCGATCTCGATTCGATGACCTTCGCGATCATCAATCTGACGAAGCAACGCGAGATAGGGAATGCCTGGAGCATGATTGCTTGAGAAATAAGTCAGCTGCGGAGGGGACGATTGCTCGTGGTTAGGGCTCAGATGCCCGGAGTGTTGTCCATCGGCGGACGGTGCCACATCCTGATCGCGCAAGGCTTCGAAGGTGTAACGCAGGTTGCCTCGACTCAGCGTCGCGTAGTACCACTGCGGCGGACCAAGTGTACTGCTCCACTGCCCACCCGTCCAAATGCTGTCGTGAGCCAATTTCGCATCACACCAGAGCGGAGCGGGATACTCCCCGGTTCCTCCTTGACCGCTGTCCTGTGTGAATGGAATCGCCCGGTGCGCATCTGGCATGAAATAGCATCGCCGCCTCCAGTGAGGACGATCCATCCGCCAGAACTCGCTGTCGACGAGAAACAACGGATTGCAGCCGAGCATCCAGCCCTGGCCGTTCCAGTCCCAGAACAGGGATGCGGCGGCTGAATCGTCCGCCATATTATTCGGTGTGAAACAACCTGCCCAATGCTCGCCATGCCCGGGCGTCTCCGCGTACGTTCGAACATGCCGATACACCGCCGTCCCAAAGGGCAATTCGAAGTCAACCTCCGTCAGCAGCGGCGAACCTGTGATCATGTCCACGGCGCCAGCCACAGTCGGCCGTGTCGGCAGGAACGATCCAGCCTGTCGGTACGCCGCGAGCATCTCACCGCTGACCAGCGGCAGCGTCCCGGCGATGGGGTCATGCGTAACCGGTGGATAATCGCCCTGAGGCGGCCCCATGATCAGCGCGTGGTTGAGTGGAAAACCTGTGAAAACGCTGGTCGGATTGTCGCACAGTCCGGCCGTGTACCAGCACGCCGACGGCCACCCGCCCTCCCATGGCGATGGCGGACTATTGCAATTGTCGCCCTCGACCAGGTACGGAGGAGTGAACGGCACAGTCAGGCACTCTGGCGGCTGGCCACCAGCCATTTCAACAAGCAAGCCACCGGTAGCGATCAGCGCTGACAGCGGCACGACGGCGATCCGAGGCCATCTGCATCGTCCCAACAGCCCGAACAACCACGCAGACTTGCCCATATCCTGCGAAGCAGATCCGAGCGAGCAGATCGAAGCGTTGATCCCCCGCGTCCTCGCCCGTGCGGTTGCGCACGATCGGCGCAGGCGATGACCACCCGCAAAACTCGTGGATTCATCCTCATTCTCGAGTGTGCCTTGCCGGGTGGTCGCCTTGACGCCTCCATTCCCGTCCACCACCTCACGGCCAAGGCTTCGCGCCAACGCGCCGTACTTCACGATCTGGTCGAGCATTGCAAGGCTCCCGGATAATGCTTGTCCCATTTCACTCAGGCTTGCTGATCCAGCCACAGATGCACGGATCTCTCGATCGACACCGTGCGGCACGCACACATGCCGCACGGAATGCGTTCATTCATACGTCACCCGCCGGGCGACGATGTCATCTCGTGATGTTCAGCAAGCCTGGCGTCGCGGCAAGGCCTGCATCTCCTGAAGCACCGCAGTATGACATGACGGGAAGCGTCTGTCAAGCACGATCAGGGCGTGAACGCAAGATTTTTTTCCGGCCAAACAGGCTAGTTACACAAGTCATTACATGTTAATGATTTGCATTTGTCGGCGGAGGCGCAAGCCCCGGCAGACGTTGCACAGTGAACTGTCCACGCCACATTCACGGTTCAGTGAACACAAGTTGAGCCACTCTGTGGACTCGCTCGCGCCCGCTCCATTGCAAACTGGAACGGCTGGGCACGTTCTCATCCGCTCAGGCAATCTGCCGATCAGCCTGCCGCGCGATAAGTCCTTGTCATATCAGTACTTTACAGCATTCACGCCCCCACCAGTGAGCGATACTCGCGGAATTTGAGTACTGCCGTGCTGGCGAGCCAACCCGTTCCGCCCCCTGTTTGGGGCGATCGACACCCCCTTGTGTACAGCCGCCCACCTGTCTCAACCGACTTGACATCGACCCGGAGGTTTGCGGTACACTGTCGGAAGGTTCGGATTGATCCGTTGGACGGTTTGCAACCATGATGCCGATCTCACTTTACAACATAGCGATGCGGCTCTGGGTGAAGCTGATTCACGCTCAGCGGTCTGTTCTGAATCGCACACTGCCACGGCCGCACTCGCGCAGAGGGCTTCGCGCTGTTTCGACGGCGCTGCTGGCGATCGTCGCGACCCTGACGATGCCCGTGGCTGCGATCGCGCAACGTGAGCCGGAAAGCCTCCTCTCCGGCCAGATGGAGTTGGCTCGCCTGGTGGATGTGGCGGCGGCGCGGTTGCGGGTGAACGTGCAATATGACGCGACGGTGTTGAAAGGGACGGCGACGTTGCGGATGGAGGGGGGGGTCACGGATGAGGAGTTGTGGCTGCTGGTGAATCGGGTGTTGTTTGAGCGGGGGTTTACAACCGTGCTGACCGGCGGCGTGGCGAGCGCCGGGGGAGCAGCAACTGGTGCGGCAGGTGGGGTAGTGGGCGCGGCTGGTGCGGCGGCGCGGGAGCCTGGTGCGGTAGCGGATGGGGCTGGTGCGGCGGCGGAAGCGAATGGAGCAAGAGCGGCTCCAGACGGAGCGCCAGCGGAGGGGAACGACGCCGTGTTGGCAATGCCGCCGGAAGAGGAACTGGCCGCCGCGCGGCGAGAACCGGCCAGACCTTCGTTCAGCGTTGTCAAGTTAAGTGATGCGGCCGGGCTTGCGCCGGTGATTGATCTATCGCGCGTGGACGGTGCGCAACGGTCTGGCGAGCCGCCCGGCGGTGGTCGGGGCGATGTTGCATCCGGCGCGCTGGTCCTGCCTTCATACGGCTGGCCGCACGCGGGGTATCACGCGGTGCTGGCTCCGGTTGCGCATCGACCGGCGAAGGACCTGGTCGAGCCGCTCGGCAGGATCGTGACCAGGCCCAGCGGCGCGGTGTCGGTGATGAGCGATGGGATGCTGCTGATCGCGGATATTACACCTCGCATCGAACAGGCGCTGGCGTTGCTGCATCGACTCGATTCCGCCGAGGCGCACGCCGTGGTGGAGGAATCAAGGCTGCACCATGTATCCGGAACGCAGATGGTCGCGCTCGTGGCGCAGGTGATGGCCAAGCGGGACCTGGCCGGTGGTGAGAAGGTTGCGGGCGATGTGATCGCGGGCGTGGATGGCCGATCGGTGCTGATTGTGGCGCCGCGCGGGCGCATCGCATGGTGGCGGGAACTTCTATCGAGCCTGGACAAGCGCGAGGGCGTGACGATGTTGACGTACGCGCCGCGGCACTTCCCCGCGCGGGATGTGGCGAAATTGATCGAGGAATCCGCTCGCGATCCCGGTGATGATCGGTGGCGGCTGGTGATCGACGATTTTACGGGTACGCTCGTGCTGACGACGACCCCGGCGGCACACGAGACCGTCCGGGGGCTGCTCGAGCGACTGGATGCCGCTCCCTCGGCCGCGCGAAAGCCGGTGCGTTCATATATCATCCGCAATCGCAGCGTGCGGGATGTGCGCGACATCCTCGAACAACTGATCAATGCCGGGATGCTCGATGTGACGTCCGATGTCGGCGAGGGCGACAGCGCAATCGACGGTTCCTTCCATGATGAATCGCAGCCGCGGAGTTCAGCCAATGCGTCCCCTTCACCTCCGGGCACGGTCGCGGCTCCGCGATCACGGCTGGATCGGCCAGCACCGGAGTCGGCGCCTGGCCGTGCGCGGCCGCTGTACGGCGCGGACGCCCCCTTGATCATCACCGCCGACGAGGGGACCAACACGCTGATCATCGCCGGTGAATCGCGGCTGCTGGCGCAGATCGAGGCGCTGCTGCCCTCGCTCGATGTGCGTCAGCCGCAGGTGATGCTCGAAGTGCTCATGGTCACGCTCAGCGAAAGCGACACGCTCAGCCTCGGCGTGGAACTCGAGCAGTTGCAAGTCAGCGGAAGCGTGCGAATGAGATTCGCCTCGTTGTTCGGCCTCTCGACGCGCGGCGAGGATGGCGACGTCGGTGTCCCGGCGGGCGCGACGGGGCTGACGGGGATCGTGCTGAGTCCCGGCGACTTCTCGATCGTCCTTCGCGCGCTGGAGAACATCACCAGCGGCCGTTCGCTGAGCATGCCCAAACTGCTCGTGGGCAACAACGAACGGGCCTCGTTGGATTCGGTCGTGCAGCAGCCGTTCGCCAGCGTCAACGCGGGCAACACCGTCTCGACGACATCGTTCGGCGGGACGCAGGATGCGGGCACGGTGGTGGCCATCCGCCCGCGCATCGCCGAAGGTGATCATCTCGTCCTCGAGTACTCCGTCTCGCTCAGTTCGTTCGTCGGCGCATCGTCAAGCCCGACGCTTCCGCCGCCACGGCAGCAGAACCGCGTGCAGAGCGTGGCGACCGTGCCCGATGGGCACACGGTGGTCGTCGGCGGGATCGAACTCGATCGTCGTTCGCGTTCGACGACGCAGGTGCCCCTGCTCGGGCGCGTGCCGATCATCGGCGAGGCGTTCAAGAGCCGCAGCCTCGGGACCGACTCCTCGCGGTTCTTCGTGTTCATCCGCGCCAACGTGCTGCGGCATCGCGACTTCGAGGATCTCAAGTACATCTCGGCGCAGGATGTCGCCCGCGCGGGCGTCGATGATGGATGGCCAGACACCGAGCCGAGGATCATCCGATGACCGGGCGCACGGCCGAACGCGACGTTGTCCGCGTCGAGTCACCCGGCACACCGCCGAAGCGTGCGCCCGCCACCGACAGAACGCAACACCTTGATGACGCATCAACGACTGTGATCGCTGATGACACCGCGCCCGATGCGAACGCGGCCGCATCCCCCGACTTCGATTGCTCACCCAGCGCTGAGTTCCTGGATGTGATTCCCCACGACTACGCCCGTCGGCATCTGCTGCTGAGCGAGGGCACGCGCGAGGGGCATGAGGCGCTGCGCATCACCGATCGCACGCCGGCCACGGCCGCGTTCAACGTCGGCGTGCGTCTGGCGCGGCCGATTCACACGCGGCTGGCCCCGGCCGAGGAACTCGCGGCGGCGATCGACCGCGCGTACGCGATGCGCGCTGAATCAACCACAGACCCCTCGCGCGATGGCGACCTGCCGGCGGTGGTGATCGAGGGGTCGGTCGATGTGGATGCTGATCTCGCGCAGGCGGCGCGCGATGCCGATGTGCTGCACACACAGGGCAAGGCCCCGGCTGTGCGTCTCGTCGATCTGCTCTTCTTCGAGGCCTTGCTGCGAAGCGCCAGCGATGTGCATGTTCAGCCGCTTCGAGACCGCGTGCTGGTGCGGTATCGGCTTGATGGCACGCTGCACACGGTGCGCGAACTGCCCGCGAGCGTGGCGTCGGCGGTGGTCAGCCGGATCAAGGTGATGGCACGGCTGGATCTGGCCGAGCGGCGCGCCCCGCAGGATGGAAGGGCGGCGATCACGATCGGTCGCGGTGAGCACGCGGGCCGTCGCGTGGATCTGCGCGTGAGCACGATTCCAAGCACGTTCGGGGAGCGGGTGGTCGTGCGCCTGCTCGATCCGGCGCGATCGCCGCACCTGTCATCGTTCGCGGCCCTGGGCATGCCCGCGGAGGTCGAGTCGCGCTGGCGCACGCGCTGCGCCATGGCCAGCGGCATCGCCCTCTCCACAGGCCCAACAGGCAGCGGCAAGACGACCACGCTCTACGCTACGCTCGCCTGGATCAGCGCCAGAGCCGCCGGGGGGCAGGCCCGCGGATGCGAACTGAACATCATGACCATCGAGGATCCCGTCGAGTACGACCTGTCCTCCGACCTGGCCATCACGCAGATGCAGGTGGACTCGAAGAAGAAGGTCACGTTCGCGGCCGGCCTTCGCCACATCCTTCGCCAGGATCCCGACGTGATCATGGTCGGCGAGATTCGCGATGAGGAGACGGCGCGCATGGCCGTGCAGGCCAGCCTCACGGGCCACCTCGTGCTATCCACCTTGCATACCGAAAGCGCAGTCGGCGCGCCCGTGCGATTGATCGACCTGGGCGTGGAGCCGTTCCTGGTCTCATCCTCGCTGTCGGTGGTGCTGGCCCAGCGACTGGTGCGCAAGGTGCATGGGGACTGCGGCGGCGCGGGCTGCGAGGGTTGCCTGAGCACGGGATGGAAGGGTCGCACGGGCGTGTTTGAACTGCTCATGCTCGACGCGATGCTTCGCGACATGGTCGGCGAGCGGGAGTCCGCGGGACGACTGCGCGATGAGGCCCGGCGACGCGGCATGACCACGCTGCGCGAGTCCGGCCTGCGCCTCGTCGGCGATGGCATCACCACGACCGAAGAAGTCGCCCGCGTCATCGACTGGACCGAGGAAGGAGGCGACCCATGACCGCGGAACAGTCGCGCGAACCTGTCGAGCCGGCCACGCTTCCACTCCCCACGGCCGCGCCACAGCGCGGAAGTACGGTGCGCTGGATCATCATGGCAATCGGCGTGCTTGTGTCGGGAGTTTGGGCGCTACGGCCGCTGGCGGATCCGCACGTTGAGCCTTCCGACATCGGCCCGCTGGCCCCAACCGGCGAACCCGCGCGGGTCGCGCTGGATCTGGACGCCTTCCGCGCGCCGCTGTGGGTCGCCCCCCCCGCGCCGCCACCGCCAGCGCCCGCGCCAAAGCCGCCACCACCACCGCCGCCGCTGAAGATCGAACTCCTCGCCATCACCCGCGATGAGAATGGGAATCGCGCGGTGCTCTACGATGCCGATACCGATCGCATCCACATCGTCGCCCCCGGCGATCGCCTCGCCGACCGCACCGTCGAACAGGTGCGCGATGACATCGTCAGCATCCGCACCGCCCACGGCCTGACCACCTTGACGCTTCGCCGCGATGGAGGGCGATCATGAATCGCCCGTCCACGCATGCGCTGCGATGGCCGCCGGAGCGGTTCTATTGGGCCGTGCTCGATGCGCCCGGCGTGCGAAGCGCCGGGGCCTTGCCGCCGGGCCTTCTGCCGCTGCTCGAAGAGCACATCCCCATCCCCCTCGATGACCTTCACGCCGTCGCCGCGCCCCTCGACACCGCGCGGCTGCTGGTGTGCGCGGCAGCGCGGAAGGACCTTGACGACATCGAGGCGGGTGCATCAGCGCTCACGCCCTCGCGAATCCCACCGGAGATCGCCGACAGCGCTGATCCATCGCAACTGAACCTCCTCGTCGGCGATTACGAACCGCGGGGAGTGCGACGCGCTCGCCTGCAAGCCCACGCGCTGTCGGCCGCGATGGTCCTGCTCTGCGCAGGGCTTGTCACCCTGGGCCTGGTTCGACGCGCAGCACACTACGATGAAGTGGCCTCGATCGCCCGCGCCACGGCCGCAACCGCCGCGACGGCAACTCTGCACGATCCATCATCACACTTCGCCCTTCGCGAGATGCAGACGGTGCGTGACAATCTAAAGCGCGCCGCAGGAGTCGCGCCGCCCGCCGATGCCGCGCCCGCTCTGGCCGCGCTGCTCGCCGCCTGGCCCGCCGATGTGCCCTCGACGCCGCAGACCATCACCGCCACGGCGGATGAACTGTCGGTCTCGGTCGCGGTGGCGGGTGATCCGGCCGCGTTCCTGGCGGCGATGGAGCCGCCGATGGGTTGGACGATGGATCAGCCGCGCCTGAACGCGGCCGGCGAGGTCACGCGCATCGTCATCCGCCTGCGCCACGCGCGAAAGGAACCATCGTGAGACCCACCATCGTCGGACTTTGGATCGTGGTCATCCTCGCGTCGGGCGTGATGGTGGCCGTCTCCGGCCGTAGCGCAACCACGGCCGCCTCGCGGGCCCGCATTGAAACCGCTCGCGCCCATGAGATGATTACATGTGCCCATGAGATCGCACATCTGCGAGCCGTCGCGCCACGCTGGACAGATGAATCATCACCGCAACCCGATCTCGCCCAGCGCCTGGGTGCGGTGATCGCCACGGCCGGACTGCCCGCATCGACGCTCGCGATGTTGACGCCGGATTCGCGATCGGCCGCCATCACGCTGACTGGGCTGACGCTGCCAAGGCTGGGCGCGCTGCTCGACCTGTGGCGCGAGCAGGGCGCGGATTGGATCGTGACGAACATCGAACTTGCGCCCCAGTCGCTCGGCCGTCGCGCAGCCGACATCCCGCCCGGCGCGGACCTGCCCCTGAACATCCTTGTGCGCATGGAATCCATCCACGCAGGCACGGAGCCGACGCGATGAACAGACGCCGCCTTCGACCGCCGCGAGTCGCCTTGAGACATCGTGCGCATGCCTCATGCCTCATCCCTCATGCCATTCTTCCGCGTCACAACCACGGGCGAGCGGTGCTGCGCCGTTATGACCTCTTGTTCGCCGTCATTCTTGTGATCTCGCTCCTTCCCGCGTGTGCCTCCAACGCCCCTGGCCCCTATGCGCCGAGGTCCGAGGCCTTCCGCGACACGAACAAGGCCCAGCGCCTCAACCACGAGGCCGCGGCCATTCTTACATCCGACCCCGATCGCGCCGAGAGGCTCCTCCGCGACGCCCTCACCGCCGACCTCTACTTCGGCCCCGCGCATAACAACCTCGGCGTCGTGTATCTTAACAAAGGCATGCTCTACGAAGCCGCCGGCGAGTTCGAGTGGGCACGCAAACTCATGCCCGGCCATCCAGATCCACGCCTGAACCTCGCCCTCGTTCTCGAACGCGCCGGAAGAACCGATGAAGCCCTCGCCACCTACGCCACCGCCCTCGAAGTCTACCCCGACCACATCCCAACAATCCAAGCCCTCGCCAGCCTCCAACTCCGCGCCAACAAACCCGACGACCGCACCCCAGCCTACCTCGACGACATCACCCTCCGCGGCCAAACCCAAGCCTGGCGCGACTGGGCACGAATGCAGCGGCTAAAGTCGCGGCCGTGATGCGGGAGTGGCGCGAGAGGTGTGCGCATCGGAATCCTCAGCCTCCCGCGTGTACCCCTTTCGAGGGGAAGGTCACATCGAAATCACTTCTTCTTCCGTTTCTTGCGGCGGCTTCGACTCGAGGCTGCCTGCACTGCTCGCCGTTCAGAGCGACCCCCTCGGCCCGACATCAAATCGGCTGATCGCTTTGTCGTTTTGGCACGGCGGCCTCCTTTAGATGGGGTCCGACGTCGTGTCATCTCGGCCGGTTTCGTACGCTTGATCGCTAAGGGAAGCGAGGCATCAATCACAATACACCGAATCTCCATCGGCTCCGGTGACCCGGCCGTCACCGCATTGGCTTGCTGCTCAAGGCATTTGCGCGCTTCTTCCGGTGTGTTCCATAGCGGTCGGTATCGGGCTGCGGCCTTCCCTCTCCCCATCCAGACCACGACGTAGGCCTAGGTCATCGAGGGCGGCCCCACGATGGGCACAACGCCGACGCGATCCTGGCTCGGTGCCGCTCGCGATGATTGGTTCGGGCACTCCGTGGCCGCAGTCGGCGACGTCGATGGCTGTGGTCGCTCTGATCTGCTCATCGGTGCGCCCTACAACAATCAGATGGCCGTCAACGCGGACGCGGCGTATCTGTTTCTCGGCGAAGATCCCGACGTCGCCGCCGCCGACTTCCTTGGGCAATCCGCGGATGCGCCGTTCGGCTGGTCCATCGCCGGTGCGGGAGACTTAGCCGGCAACGACCGGTCGGACGTGCTTGTCGGCGGACGATTTCAGGCCTCGGGCGGCCTGGCCTTTGCAGGACGCATCTACCTCTTCGAGAGCGGTCTTCCACTTTCAACCACCCCCATGACCCACGCTGACCGTGTGGCGACCAACGACTGGTTCGGAACGTCCGTCGCGGGCGTGCCGCGATTCATCAGCGAGGAACCTCACGCGATCATCGGCGGCGCGCCCCTGCACGACGGCGCCGCCCCTAGCGCCGGCGTCGCACTGATCTTCATCCGCCAAAGGTGATGCTTGTTCGCATCGGCGGCACGAGATGCTCCACGTTCCCGGCTGGACACTCAGTCACCAGCGCCGGCCGTTACCGACACCTGGCAACGCAGCACCGATGCGGTAAGTCCGCGGCGAATGCGTGCGAACAGTGCGTAATGCTTCAATTGCTGCGAGTGTTTGGCGGCGCAACTCGCGACGGATAAGGCGATGCCGCCCGAACACGATAATATAAGTCCTCGGATTAGCCATCGAGTTTGTGGTATCATCATGACATACTGCGAAGCGCTATGATCGCAGTGCAGGAGGTGAGCCATGCGAGAGAAGTTCTTCACCGTATTGGGAACCATTTTCGCCGTGCATCTTGCGTCGGGGCAGCCGGCTTGCGATGTCGAGGAACTCGCCCGCGTCGGCGGGGAGTTTCGCGTGGTGTCCGGCGACGGCGACATCGTCGTCGTCAGCGCTGGCACGCGCCTGCTCGTGCTTGACGTGTCGGACCCATCACGGCCGCACGTCGTCGGCACGGCCGAGGATGTCGGCGAAGCGTGGACGCATCGTCTGGCGGGCGACCATGCGTTCGTGGTGGTCGGCGATCAACTCCGCGTGTTTGATCTATCCGATCCGACGAATCCAACGCAGATCAGCGCCGTCACGCCGCTTCCGGGCAGGACCATCCTGGATCGCCCGGCGATCGATGGGAACACGGTCTATCTTCTGTACGCAGGAAATGAGACGTCCGTTGTGTCGATGGATGTCTCGAATCGTGCGAATCCGGTTGTGTTCGACGTCATCAGTACCCGCGAGACGTACTGGTTCTCGCACATCACGGCCGCGGGCGGCGTGGTCGCGGCGACGGTGACGCCGGCGAGCGGCGCGAGCGACGTGTGGTTCATCGACGCGAGCGATCCGGCGAATCTCATCTCGGCCGCGACTGTGCCGACCTCGCGCTATGCGGGCGATGTCGCGACCAACGGCGCGTTCACGTATGTATTCAACTCGTATCACATCGACATGTACGACACGTCCGACCCGTATCAACCGCGAATCGTCGGACAGATCACGCCTTGGGCCTGGTACACGGGGGAACTCGAACTCGAAGGCGACAGACTCTTCGCGACGATCGGTCACGATCCTGGCGGCGGTTCCGTCGTCGCGTACGACCTTTCGATTCCCACGCAGCCCGTGTCGCTTGGCTCAGTACGCACAAGAGACATGGCGTGGAGTCTCGCGACAAGCGGCGGTCAGGCGCTTGTCCTGTTTGATTCCGCGATGAATGTGGTTGGAGGCGATCCTGCGGCCATCATTGGCACGCTGGCCTCCGAGGGATCGGTGGGTTCCGTGGCCGTGCGCGATGGACGCATGTATGTCGCTTCCACGTCCGGGCTGCATGTGTATGACGTGAGCGATCCGAGCACGCCCGTCAAGACGGGTGAGGCACTGGCGTACATGCGACCCTCGAACGGTTGGTCGCGATTGGCGGTCCACGGCCATTTGGTGTACTTCGCTCAAGGCTCCGAGTTGCGGGTCTACGACACGTCGTCCGGCGCACCAGTGCTTCTCGCCGCGCCCGGACTCCCCTGCGCTGGCTTGGGGGACGCCGATGGTCCTGTGGTCATCACGACGTGCCAAAGCGACAGCATGTCGATCATGTTCGTTGATCTGACGGACCCGATGCAGCCGCGTACATCTCCACGACTGACATTCACACGAAACGTCAGCGCTGTGGCCATCGACAATGGGATCGCGCTGGTCAGCGCGGATGCGCTGCATGTGTTCGATGTCTCCGATCCCGTGTCGCCGACGCTCATCACGACGCTTCCGGATCGTCCGGGCGACCTTGAACTCAAAGATGGCTTCGCCTACGCGTGCTTTGCCTTCGGCGCGGTGACGGTTTTTGACATGCGCGATCCAGCGCATCCCATGCCGATCGGAAACATCAGCAGGCACAAAGGCGGACACCGGGCCATCGTCGCCGAAGGAACTCGCCTGTACAGCGCGCTGTATTCCCCCATGGGCCTTGCGATTCATGACATCGCCGACCCCACTCGGCCGCACATTCTCGCCTCCTTCGATGCGCCGGTTCAGGCGACCGACGTGGCCGTGGATGATGACGGCCTGATCGCGTTCGCGCGTGGCTCGCGCGGCGTCTCATTGCTTCGCACATGTGATTCCTGCTTCCCGGATTGTGATCTGTCCACGGGTTATGGCGTGCTCGATGTGTTCGACTTTCTCTGTTTCCTCAACCGCTTTGACGCGGGCTATCCGTATGCGTGCAACTGCGACACATCCACGGGCCAGGGCGTGTGCGACATCTTTGATCTGATTTGCTTTGGCAATGCCTTCGCCGCGGGCTGTCCATGAGGCGGCGTCTCACCATTCCCGCGCAAACAATGAACCAACCCCGCGCAGGGCGCGGGGTTGGTTCGTATGCGATGGTTCAAGCGCTGTGCCTTATGGGCAGCCAACGCTGAACGCATTGCCAAAGCACAGGAAGTCGAAGATGTCGCAGGTGTTCGGACCTGTGGCCGTGTCGCAATCGCAGGCGTACGGGTCGTTGGTGGCGAAGGCGTTGCCGAAGCACAGGAAGTCGAAGATATCCAGTGCGCCGTTGAGATCGCAGTCGGCATAGCACTGATTGGACACGGTGATGGACTCGATTCTCATGTTGTCGAGCGCCATCGCGTTGCCGGCGCCATTGACGAGGGATCGAATGGCCGTCGGCCGTGGCAGCGAGGGCGACGCGCCGCCTTCGAGATACCAGCCTGTCGGCTGCGCGGTGGCGAACTCGCCGGTGTGAAGATTCTCGATGCTCACTTCGACGACCCTGTTGGTTGAGAAGTCGATGATCGTACTCTGCCGGTACCAGTGATTCGGCGAAAGGCCGGTCCACGCCGTCGCGGGCACGGCCGAGGTCATCAGGACGCCCGCGGCGTCGAACACGTTGTATCCCGCGATCCACGAGGTCGCGGTGCTGGGATCCGTCCAGCGGTTGAGCGTGCGGAAGGACTGGCTCGTGCTTGTGGGTTGCAGGGAGATGGACCCTGGATTGCCGCCGGCGGGGAGCGTGCCGTCAAACTTCACGGCCACATCGCAGGTAATGCGCCAGGCGTCGCTCGATGAGAAGTCAACATCGCGCTGCGCGGCCGAACTGGAGGCCGTGGCACGGCCGGCGATGCACTGAAGGTCGCCGAGCGGGTTCGCGGTGAATCCGAGCGAGTTACCCTGGTAGGCGAAGACGTTCATCGGAGATGCGCCTGCTGGCGCGGTGATCCAGCCCTGCTGCCCGGCGAGGGGCGTGCCTGCGGCGCTGCCGGTGAACGCGGGGGACTCGAAGTTGACGTGGACGGCGTTCGGCTCGGCCACCTCGCCGAAGATCATGCTCGAGAGCGCGAAGCCATCACCCGAGCCTGCATGTTCGATGCTGAAGGTGCTTCCAGGGGCAACGGCGAGCGGTGGGATCTTCATGTACTGCAAGCCATCCATCACGTTCTCAGGGTTGCCGGTGAAGACGGCGTCGATGACGACCGCGCCATCGAGCAGAAAGCGGACACCTTCACCAACGTCGAGGTTGGTGAAGGTGGCGCCGCTGACGATCACTTCGTGATCGCAGCGAAGTTCGACTCGCTCGCTGATGCCCGCGTTGGTGTTGATGAGGAAGGGGTTGTCGCCGGGGCCGCTGTTGACGCCCATCCCTGCGCCGTACTCCTGGGAGAGCGCGAGCGTCTGGCCGAGCGTGTTGCTGCCCGTCATCAGGACGTAGTCGCTGTCGTCCGGCGGCATTCCGGTCGATCCACCGCCTTTGACGCTGAAGAACGCCGGCTGACCCGGGGGCAGGTTGTGATGCACGTTGCCGCCGAAGATCCCGCCGAAGTCGATCGCGGTCAGGGGGCCAACCAGGGCATAGATCGCGGTCAGGGTGTGCGGATTGAGTTGGTAGGCGTGGAACGTCAGCGTAAAGCCGCCCGCACCCGAAAGCGAGAAGGGCTTGTAGTTTCGCACGATCGCCTCGCTGCCCATGTTCAAGTCGAGCACGGTTCGGCGAGTGATCATCGTTCTGTCAACGGCAAGCGTCTCAACGCCATTGATGTTCAGCCAAAGTTGCGTCGGACCGCCGCTGGATGGCCTGACCTCATAGACCAGGGTTCCCGAGCCTCCCGACGACACGTCTCCATACACTTTGCCGGCCATTTGCGAAAGGGGCGGCAAAATCGGTCCGCTCAGGTTCGGCCTGGCGAGTACACCGTGATAGCCGCCCTGGGAGGAGGTCCATGCTGCGCCGGAACCGTGGGCCACGGGGAGTCGCTCCGACGGATTCGGCGTCATGAAATCAAAGTTCGCGAGTGAGGAGCCCGTCAACGGATTGTACATAGTGTCGTCGGCGACGGTTTGAATGTTGGTCGAGAATGCTGGCGTAACGAAGATGCCGTTCTTCGTCGGGTCTGATGAGTGACGCCCGCGGAACACGATGTTGCTGCCGCCGCCGCGTCCGACCGAAATGTCGCTGGCCGCGCCTGGGCCGTTGATGCGCCCGACACCATCGAATCCGTCCCGAGCGGCGACCACCACATGGCTGCTGCTCGATCCTGTGTGGACGGCGATGGCGTCAGTTGCCATCGTTCCCCACATCACCGGCGACTCCACATTGGCAAAGGCCGCGTTCACACCTGACGGTCGGCCGAACCAGAAGGCCACCGATCCATGAGGAGGTACCAGCGTGTTGCCGGAGAAAACTGATCCGTTGCTTGGGCCGAGATACACGGCCGTATTGCTCAGCGCGGAGGGAAGCCCATCGGTTCCGGCCGCAACGCCATACGCGGCCGACGGCGTGTTCGAATCATCGACAAAGCACAGAACTGACGGGCCAGTGTTCACGCCGAAGTTGGGTGTGTTATGCACGGCCACGTTCCACCCCGACGGGCTCCCGCTGGGACTGACCGACGGCACACCCAGACTCCCGAACCACGTTGGCGTGCTGCCGAGCGTGAACGGCTGCCCGGTCTCGGCAATGAGTTTGAACGTCTGTGCTCCGGCCACGGGAGTGAGCAGGGCGAGGGCCGATCCGGCGATAAGGGACATGCGAACGGCTGAACGACGAGTCATGGGACAATCTCCATTGTGAGTGTGCGAGAGGTGGTCAACGCGCGGGCAGCGGCGGGTCAGTCGCCGTCCTGCTCGTTCGTCCTCATGACTGCGTTGCGGGGATCTCGTTCTTGCAGCGATGACGAGAAGAATTGTGCGGTTTCGGAAGGGCACGCGCAGAATCCGGCCTGGAGCGGCCGTACGCCCTCTTTCGTTGTCGGCGTTTCCTGGGGCACTCCGCCGGATCGCTGGGGTAATCGCGTGGAACCTACGCTTAGACGACTTGGAATCGAGGCGCTCATGCCCATGACCCACCCACTGACGACAAGCATGATGCTGGCATCGCTTCGGGACGCCAACAACGATCAGGCGTGGTCCGGGTTTGATGCGCGGTATCGGCCGATTCTCGCGGGCGTGGCGCGGCGCGTGGGCCTATCGGAGGAAGATGCGGCCGAGGTCGCCCAGCAGGCGCTTGCGGAGTTCGCGCGGGACTATCGCGCGGGGAAGTATGAACGGGGTCGGGGTCGGCTCAGTTCGTGGCTGATCGGGATCGCCCACCATCGGGCGCTGGACTGTCTCCGACGGCACAAAGTTCGCAAGGAAGCACGCGGCGTCTCGGCAATGGTGGACATGCCATGCGAGCGCGAACATCTCTCGGCCGTCTGGGAGATCGAACGCCAGCAGGCGATTCTCCAGGAAGCATTGACGCTTCTGCGATCGACGAGCCGAACGAGCGCCGAGTCGATTCGGGCGTTTGAACTTGTGGCGCTGCGCGGCCTTCCGGCGAAGCAGGCGGCCGAGGAGTGCGCCATGTCGGTCGATGATGTCTACGTGGCGAAGAATCGCGTGACCAGTCGGCTGCGCGACATTGTTCGGGAACTGACGGCCGCGTACGACGCGGAGGACTGATTGTCGAACTCCGCGGGACCAACTCCGGCGTGCCTTTCGCCCAGCGCGCTGGAGCGATTGGCGTCTGGCGATGCGGACGACCCCGCGGCGATGGCGCATGTCGCGTTGTGCGCCGCGTGCGCGTCGAACCTGGAGGACATTCGCGAGAACAACGCACTGATTCAGCGCATCCGCGCGAGTCTGACGCACGATGACCCTGCGGTGATCCCCTCCGATCTTGTTCCGGGGTACACCATTCTCGAAGAGATACATCGCGGCGGGCAGGGGATCGTGTACAAGGCGCTGGAGAACGACACGCGGCGGATTGTGGCGATCAAGATTCTGCTGTCAAGCGAACTGGTCCATTCTCGGCGCAAGCAGCGATTCGAGTCGGAACTGTCGGTGGCGGCGAATCTGCGACATCCCAACATCGTGGTGGTCTACAACAGCGTGCGTCCGCGCGATGGCCGCGCGGGCTTCGCGATGGAATACATCAGCGGGCGGCCGATGTCGCAGTGGGTCCGGGCCGGGCAAAGCGGCGCGCCGCCATCGCTGCGGGAAAAGGTCGCCCTGTTCATCAAGGTATGCGACGCGGTGCAGTTCGCGCATCGCCACGGCGTGATTCACCGGGATCTCAAGCCCGGCAATGTTCTGGTTGATGCCGACGATGAGCCGCACCTGTGCGACTTTGGCGTGGCCAAAACGCTCGTCTCCAGGGGCCTTCCCACGATGACCGACGAGTTTGTCGGCACGCTCGCGTACGCCTCCCCCGAACAGGTACGCGGCAGTCCCGACGGCGTTGACACGCGGAGCGATGTGTACAGCCTGGGCGTGATGCTGTATGAGATGCTCGTGGGCGCCATGCCCTACGACGTGGATCGCCCGCTGAGCGAAGTCGTGCGAAACATCGAAAGCACCGAAGCGCTGCGCCCGTCAAAGTTGGGCGTGCGACTTGGCGCGGATCTCGAAACCATCCTGCTCACGGCGCTGGCCAAGGATCCGGAGCGACGATACCAACTGGCGCAGCTCCTCCGGGATGATTTACGCCGCTATCTCTCGGGTGACGCGATTGATGCACGTCGATCCAGCGGGTGGTATGTGCTGCGCAAGACGACGCGGCGCTATTGGCCAGTCGTCGCCGTCGCGTCCGCGTTCGTCGCTCTGGTGACGGGATTCGGCGTCTGGTCGCGAGTGCAGGCCGTGCAACTCCGGCACTTGCTCTCCGAGAGCCGCCATGAGAGCGCGTTGTTGTTGCTGGAGAGTGGCTCCCCTGCGGCTGCGGAACCGATCCTGTGGCGCGAGTTACTTGCAGATCCTGCCGGTGAAGAGCGTTGGTTGCCGGGCGATCCGCGGCTGCCGACCTCGCGATCGTGGTGGGCGCTGTGGTCGCACTATGCCGCGAATCCGTGCCTGCGGACGGTGCGCGTGGGTTCATCGACGGTGAGCATCTTGGCGCCGCGACCGGACGGCGAGTCGTTCTTCTGGGCGGATCGCAACGGCAGCGTGGGCATCCGACGGGTGCGAGACCTCGCGCCCATCGTCGAGGCACGGCCCCAGTCCAACGCGCCGCTGATTCGACTCGCGGCGTGGCGCGCTGATGGCTCGATCGCGATCCTCCGGGCCGATGGAGCCGTCGAGCGACTTGATCCGCTCACGCTCGAACCCACCGAGCCGAGATTCACACTCCACGCCGGCTCGGAATGGGCGGCGTCGCTCTCCGCCGACGGCACGCGACTGGCGATCGAGACGCCAGACGGCGTGCGCATCGTCGATGTGAGCGATGGTCGGGAGATGTGGCGGTTCGCGCACGCGTTCGAACCGCGGACGCTGCGGGTGAGTTTCAGCGCTGATGGCGAGTGGATTCTGACCCGGGACCGACGCGAGTGGACGCTGCGGCGCATCGGCGACGTCGTGACTCCGCCGAGGGTTCACGCGGAGACGTTCGTCCACCTCGTGCAGCTGTGCGCCGTCGCCGGATCGGAGCCGCGCTGGATGTATGCCGAAGGCGGGCGGCTGCACGAATTCGACGGCGCCACCATGACCAGCCGCAGGATCGGACTGATTGACCGCGTGTCGAGGTCCATGGCCGCGTCGACTTCCGCGGATGGCGCCATGTGCGCCGTCGCCGCCGAAGACCTGCGCGTTTCTGTGTGGCGGATGCACGGCCAGCCGGACGATGAGCCGCTGGCGTATTACTCGGGCCACGACGCATCATGCACGAGTACGCTGGTCGCGCCGGCGCTGGGCCTGGTGATCTCCGGTGATGAGGCCGGCGCCATCAAGCAATGGGAACTGCCCAAACTCGGTCGTCATCGTGAGCCGCGGTTGATACGTGGGCATCGCGATTCGGTTTTCGCGGTGGCCGTGGCTCCCGACCACCCGTACATGTACACCGCGAGCGCTGATGAACATGTGCGCATGTGGAATGCGCGGACCGGGGCGTTGATTGCATCGGTTCCTGTTGGGGGTTCCGTCGAGGCCGTGACGATCTCGCCCGATGGTCGGCTCGTCGCGGCCGCGGTGAAGATGACCCGCTCGCCGGGCGTCGTGTCCGGGGACATCGTGTTGCTGCGTGGCGGGACGCTCGATGTTGTCGCGCGCATTCACTCGGCGCACGAGACCAAGCGTTGCTGCGACGTGGCCATCGCGCCCGACGGACGACTCGCCAGCGTGGGCGACGACGGCGTCGTGCATCTGTGGAACGCGAGGCACGAACGAATCCGGACCTACAGGCCACCGCCTCCGGAGGATTTGCTCACGGACATGCGTTCGGTCCGGTTTTCTCCGGATGGGCGTTGGCTGGCGTGGGCGGGCGTGGGGTACGTCGGGCTGGCAGACTCGAATCTCTCGGGACCAGCCACGCTTCTGGAGGCGACGCCGAGGAACACGCTTCGCTGTCTGCGCTTCAGCCATGACAGCACGCGACTGGCCGCGGCGGGCAATGACTTCACCATCTGGATGTGGGACGTTCGCGGTCGCACGCCGCTTCCGCCGCTGCGCGGGCACACGAGCGTGGTGTACGGCCTGGCGTGGAGCCACGATGATCGCCTGATCGCGTCATGTGGCTCGGACCAGACCGTCCGACTCTGGGACGCGGCGAAGGCACGATGGCTCGTGACGCTGCGGGATTCGAGTGAGCATGAGCCAAACGCGTACTTCGGGCTTGCTTTCTCCGCATCGGATGATGCGCTGATTCTCGCGGGCAGCGCGGAACAGGCGCACGGCTACTTCGCCACCTGGGACTTGCGGCGCAGCGAAGGGAACATCGCCGGGAATCTCGAGTTCTGGGCGGGCAGACTGCGTCACGAAGGCCTTCGAGCGCGCGCTGAACACCTGGCGTGGGCACGCGCAGCCAGCCTCAATCAGGCGCCGTGATGGACGCTGGAAACGCGGTCTCAGGGGTCGTGCTGCTTCCGAGCGCGATCCGTGACAGCGCCCTGGCGCGGCGCATCGCGCCAGCGGCGCTTGGTCTCGAAACTCGCGACGTCGGCGATGGTGGCTTCTTTGAGGAAGCGGATCTGCTTGGCGCGCTGGGCAACCCAGAAACTGTGACACGGGCAGGCGCGTTCATCGGAACACTCGGCCGTGCCCATCATGCAACGTAGTTGCGTGACGGGATCGCCAAGGGCTTCGCAGATGTCATAGAGGGTGATGGTGGTCGGTGCGCGGGCGAGCGTGACGCCGCCGCCGATGCCGCGTTGGGTGTTGACCAGGCCGCGCCGTGAGAGGGAGTTGATGATCTTGGCGAGGTACGGCGCGGGAATCTCCGCCGCGGCGGAGACCTCCTTAATGGAGACGGGCTTTCCACCCGCGGCCGCGATGTGGCCCATGGCGGTCGCGGCGTATCCGACGGCCTGGCTGAGCATTCGTCGCGCCTCGCGGGAGAAAAAAAGAGAACCTGAACGTCTAGTCAGGATATCGCCCCGGAGGCGAAGAGTCCAATAGCCAAAAATCACGGCTTCTGTTGGCTTGACGGGCGAGAGCCGCCCGCCAAGAATCGCCGATAGGTGAATTGAGGGTCATTTTGTCATAACCATCGGGCCACGGTCGCCCGGCCCCACACCCGGCTCCAGGAGCGAGTCAGACATGCAAACCCCAGCAGACGTCGAGGGGATCGGCCCCCGTCCCGCGCGCAGCGCACCCTCGGCCGTGCTCGAACGGTTCTCGTATGACGACGACATCGTGCGCAAGTTTCTGCTCGCGACGCTGGTGTGGGCGCTGGTCGCGACGCTGGCGGGGCTGCTGCTCGCACTGCAACTCGTCCTACCCATGCTCAACCTCGGGCTGGCCGAGACGACGTTCGGCCGGCTTCGTCCGCTGCATACCAACGCGGCCATCTTCGCCTTCGGCGGCAACGCCATCTTCGCGGGCATCTACTACTCCACGCAACGGCTCTGCAAGGCGCGGATGTTCAGCGACAGGCTCAGTCGCCTGCACTTCTGGGGGTGGCAGGCGATCATCATCGGCGCGGCCCTGACGCTGCCCTTTGGATTCACGCAGTCCAAGGAATACGCGGAACTCGAGTGGCCCATCGACATCGCCATCGCCGTGGTGTGGGTCGGCTTCTTCGCGGTGAACTTTTTCGGCACGCTCATTCGGCGTCGCGAGCGGCACATGTACGTCGCGCTGTGGTTCTACATCGCCACGATCGTCACCGTCGCCATCCTGCACGTCTTCAACAACATCTGGATCCCCGTCGGGCTCGTTCACCTCGTTCGCACGGGCGAGTTTCTTTCCTTCGATGCCTTCATGAAGAGTTATCCGGTGTACGCCGGCGTGCAGGATGCGTTCATGCAGTGGTGGTACGGCCATAACGCCGTCGCCTTCTTCCTGACCACGCCATTTCTGGGCCTGATGTACTACTTCCTGCCCAAGGCCGCCGAACGACCGGTGTATTCCTATCGCCTGAGCATCATTCACTTCTGGTCCCTCGTGTTCCTGTACATCTGGGCGGGGCCGCATCACCTGCACTACACGGCCCTGCCCGCATGGGCCAGTTCGCTCGGCATGGTCTTTTCGCTCATGCTCTGGATGCCGTCGTGGGGGGGGATGATCAACGGGTTGCTCACGCTTCGCGGCGCGTGGAAACGAGTCGCCACCGACCCCGTCCTGAAGTTCTTTGTCGTCGGCATCACGTTCTACGGCATGGCCACCTTCGAAGGGCCGATGCTCTCGATCAAGAGCGTCAACGCCCTGACGCACTACACCGACTGGGTCATCGCGCATGTTCACGGCGGCGCACTCGGCTGGAACGGATTCATCACGTTCGGCATGATGTACTGGCTGCTCCCGCGACTCTTCCAGACCAAACTCTGGAGCACGCGCCTCGCCACCACGCACTTCTGGATCGGCACCGTCGGCATCGCGCTGTATGTGTTGTCGATCTACACGGCCGGCGTGACGCAGGGCCTGATGTGGCGCGCGTTCGATGAAACCGGCCAACTGCAATACCCCGACTTTGTCGAGACCATCGTCGCCATCCTGCCCATGTGGTGGATCCGCGCCATCGGTGGAAGCATGTATGTGGCGGGTGTCGTACTCGCGGCCGTGAACTTCTTCATGACGTGGCGATCGCGTCCGGCGACGTATGACGTGCCTGTGCATGAGGCGCCCGCGCTATCGCCGGCGTATCACGACGCCCCCGCGCCGGCCTCGCGCCTGCCGCACGGCAACGTCAATCTCGGCCACAAGGCGGATGTGTTTATGCAGGCCGTGTGGCATCGGCGATGGGAACGCCTGCCGATCCGTTTCACGGTGTGGGTGGTGATCGCGGTGGCGGTGGCGTCGTTGTTCGAGGCCGTGCCGATGCTGATGATCCGCGCGAACGTGCCGACGATCATGAGCGTCGAGCCGTACACACCGCTGGAACTCGCGGGCCGCGACATCTACATCGCCGAAGGTTGCTACAACTGCCATTCGCAGATGGTGCGTCCGATCTGGGCCGAGACCAAGCGATACGGTGAGTACAGCAAGCCCGGCGAGTTTGTCTACGACCATCCGTTCCAGTGGGGCTCGCGCCGGATCGGGCCGGACCTGGCCCGCGAAGGCGGCCTGCGGTCACACGACTGGCATGTGCGCCACATGGAGAACCCGCGGGAACTCGTGGCGCAGTCGATCATGCCGCCGTATCCGCACATGCTTCGGCGCGAGTTGGACTTCCCCGCGATTCAGGCTCGCGTCAATGCGATGGCCATGCTCGGCGTGCCCTATGGCGAGGCCGTGCGCGATGGCCGAGCCATTGAGATGGCCCGCGAGCAGGCGCGACAGATCGCCGCGGAGATCGTCGCGCAAGGGGGGTACGACGGCCTCGAAGACAAACAGATCATCGCCCTGGTCGCCTATCTCCAGCGGCTGGGCACCGACATTCACAAAGCGGCCGCCGCGCCGACGGAGGACGCGCCATGAGCATCACCGATGTCATCAGCCACCTGCGGCTCGACTTCTTTCCGCAGGTTGCGCTGGTCATCTTCCTCATCGTTTTTGTCGCGGTGGTGATTCGCAACTTCAGCCCGCGACTGCGCGAGGACTTTGACGCGTGCATGCGGTTGCCGCTTGAGGATGATGCATCCAACGCCGTCGATCACGATCAGCCCACGCAAACGGGAGCACGCCGGTGACGCAATCATCACAAGAGAACCTGCTCGATCACGAGTATGACGGCATCCGCGAGTTTGACAACCCCACGCCGTGGTGGTGGCACCTGATCTTCATCGCGTCGGTGATCTTCGCGGTCGTCTATCTGGCGTTCTTTCACATGAGTGATCTCTCGTGGACGCCGGAGGATCGGTGGGCGCGGGCGCAGACGGCGGAGTTTCGTCGCATCTTTGGCGCCATCGGCGAGATGGAGCCTGACGACGCGACGTTCCTGCGCATGATGGATGAGTCGCGCATGATGGCCGTGGCCAGGAGCATCTTTGAAGCCAACTGCACCGCGTGTCACGGGCGCACCGGCAGCGGCATCAGCGGTCCGAACCTGACCGACGACCACTGGATCAACGTGACCACAGTGCCTGACATCTTTGATGTCATCACCAAAGGCGCGGCCAGCGGCGCCATGCCCAGTTGGGAGCGACTCTCGCAGAACGAACGCATCATTCTCACGGCCTATGTCGCGACGCTGCGCGACAACCCCGTGCCGGGACGCGCCGCCGAGGGCACCGCCATCCCGCCGTGGTCAGGCCGTGAGCGACGCAACTGATTCCACGCTCGCCCTACTGGCGACGGAGCGCATGTGACCACCGCACAACCACAGGAGCGAGTTCTCTCGACGCTGAACGCCGACGGCAGTCGGCGATGGCTGCGTCCGCGTGTCTCGCGCGGGCGGTATCTGCGATGGCGCCGCGTGGTCGCATATGTCCTGATCCTGATCTTCACGCTTGTGCCATACCTGACGATCAACGGAAAGCCGATGATCCTGCTCGATGTCGCGGCACGGCGATTCACGCTCTTCGGCAGGACGTTTCTGCCGACGGACACGCTGCTGCTCGCGCTGCTCCTGGTGGGCGTGTTCGTGACGATTTTTCTGCTGACGGCCCTGTTCGGGAGGGTGTGGTGCGGGTGGGCGTGTCCGCAGACCGTGTACATGGAGTTCGTGTTCCGGCCGATCGAGCGGCTGTTCGGAGGCGCGCCCGGGCGGTCGCGCAAGTCATGGCTCGCGCGACAGCCGTTCGCCCCGGCCCTGAAGTATGCGGCGTACCTCATCATCAGTCTGTATCTCGCCCATACGTTCCTCGCATACTTCGTCGGCGTCGAACGGCTGGCGCAGTGGGTCACGCGATCGCCGCTGGAACATCCCGCCGGGTTCCTGATTGTCGCGAGTGTCACCGCGTTGATGATGTTCGACTTCTGCTTTTTCCGCGAACAAACGTGCATCCTGGCCTGCCCGTATGGACGGTTTCAGGCGGCGCTGCTGGATCGCAACTCGCTGATCATCTCCTATGACGCGAAGCGCGGCGAACCGCGCGGCAAACTCGCGCGACGCGCGGATGTCAGCCTCCCCGTCATCGCGCCCGGCGACTGCGTGGATTGCGGCATGTGTGTCACGACGTGCCCGACCGGCATCGACATTCGCGGCGGCCTGCAAATGGAGTGCATCGCCTGCGCCCAGTGCATCGACGCCTGCGACGCCGTCATGGCCAAAGTCGGTCGCGCGCCCGGCCTCATCCGATACACCTCGCAGGCGGCCCTCGAAGGCGCGAAGGCATCGCTGCTGCGCCCGCGCGTCATCCTCTATCCGATCGTGCTGACCATCGTGCTCTCCGCGTTTGTGCTGACGCTGGCGCTGCACGGCCCGGCGCGCGTGACCGTTCTCCGCGGCGTCGGCGCGCCGTTCATCGCCCTGCCCGGTGATGAAATCTCGAACAACATCCGCGTGCGCATCGCCAATCGACTCGATGAACCCGCGACGTTCACGCTCGAGGCCACCGGCATCGAGTCGGCACGCGTCGTCGCCGAGGTCAACCCCGTCACCGTCGCTCCCGCCGCGACGTCCACCGTGCCGATGGCTGTGATCGTGCCATCCTCCACGTTCATCAATGGACGCCGGGAGGTGACGATCGTGATCACCGGCGCGGGCGGCTTCCGTCGCGAAGTGACCTACACGTTGCAAGGCCCGCGCGCCCGCGCTGAAGTCCCCACGAATGCCCCCACGCAAGGAGAAGCGAGATGAACCATCGCTCGACACCCGAAGCGCCACGTCCAACATCGCGCTTCAGCATCTGGCCCGGCGCGATCTTCGTGCTCCTCGGTGTGAACGTGTGCGTGGTTGGCGTGACGATCTACGCGGCCGTGAGCGATCGCGCGTTCGGCGTTGAGCCTGGATACTACGAAAAGGCGGTGGAGTGGGATGAGGCGATGGCCCAGCAATCGCGTAACGCAGCGCTGGGTTGGTCGATTGCCGTGCTGCGCGATGCGCCGTTGACGGTTGTGCTGACCGAGCGCGATGGCTCACCGATCCCCAGCGCACGCATCGAGGGCATCGCGTTCCATCACGCCCGCTCCGCCCAGCGCTTCGCCCTCACCCTTCACGAACGCGACCACGACGCGCACCCAGGCGTCTACACCTCGGATGACGCCGCGTTGTCCACGCACGGCCTGTGGCAACTGCGCCTGACCGCCACACATGCAAATCACCGCTTCACCGCCGACTTCGTTCACACCGTGCGAGACAACCCATGATCGCCCTCGTCACGGCCGTGTTTCTCGCCAGTCTGCTCGGAAGCCTGCACTGCGCTGGCATGTGCGGAGGGTTCATGGCGTTCGCTGTGTACACGCCGACGATCCACGGCCAGCCCGTGCGCACGCGCCCCAGCCGATTCACACTCCTTGCGCTCTATAACACCGGAAGACTCATCACTTACACATCCCTCGGCGCGATCGCGGGCGCGGTGGGCGCTGCCGTTGATCTCGGCGGCACGGCCGTGGGCTTGCAGCGTCTCGCCGCGATCATCGCCGGCGTGATGATCGCGCTCTTTGGCGCGGCGATGCTGGCCAGTACGCGAGGTGTTCACGTGCCACGGTGCAGCGCGCCCGCGCCGCTGCGAAACATCGTGCAGCGTGGGCACAAGGCCGCGATGCGCGTCGGTCCCGGCTCGCGGGCGATGATCGTCGGATTGCTCACCACGCTGCTGCCCTGCGGGTGGCTCTATGCCTTTGCGATCTCGGCCGCAGGAACCGCAAGCCCCCCCCTCGGCGCGCTGACCATGGCGACCTTCTGGCTCGGCACACTGCCCGTGATGGTCAGCCTGGGCGTGGGCGTGCAGAAACTCGCGGGGACGATGGGGCGGCGGTTGCCGACGATCACCGCGGCCGTACTCATCATCGTCGGCTTGGGGATGGTCGTCTCGCGGGCCGGCGCGCCCGCGATGTCGTCGATCAACGCGTCGGCCAGCGCGGATGTCCTTTCAACCGAACACATCATGTCCCTTCCGCAAGCGGAGATGCCCTGCTGTGACGCACCCTGAGGCACAACCAATCCGCGCCGAGCGCTCGCGAGACGAACGCAACAGATATCCGTGCGCCCACTGCGGCCTTGACACACCGCCGGGACTCGTCGAGCCTCATGCCGACATGCAGTTCTGCTGCGCGGGGTGTCGCGCAGCGCATTCGATCATTCACGCCTGCGGCCTCGAACGCTACTACCACCTGCGCGAGGCCGCGCTCGCAATCGCCGAAGGTCCCAACCTCCGCGCCAGACGCAGCACGAGATTCGATGAGTTCGACGATCCATCCTTCACCAACTTGTTCACGCGAGAACGCGCCGCGCCCGACGGTCGGTCCCTTCGCGAAGTGGAACTCACGCTCGAAGGCGTCCACTGCGCCGCGTGCGTGTGGCTGATCGAGCGTCTGCCGCGCCTGGCCACCGGCGTGATCGAATCGCGCCTCGAGTTCCGACGATCCGTCGCGAAGATCGCGTGGGATCCAGCGCTGATCCCGCTCTCAGCCATCGCCCGCACGCTCGACGCCGTGGGCTATCGCCCGCATCGCACCACCGACGGCGGCGCGCGGCACATGCGCCGGCTGGAGGATCGCCGCGCCCTCATTCGCATCGGTGTCGCCGGCGCGTGCGCAGGCAACGTCATGCTGCTGGCCAGCGCCCTGTATGCCGGCATGTTCGACGCCATGGAACCCGCGTATCACATCATGTTCCGATGGCTGTCCATGGCGATCTCCATCATCGCCGTTGCATGGCCGGGCAGCGTCTTCTTCCGCGGCGCGTGGGCTTCGCTGCGCACGCGACGCCCATCGCTCGATGTGCCCATCGCCGTGGCCCTCGGCGTCGGCGCGGCATGGGGCGCGATCAACACCGTTCGCGGCGCGGGCGAAATCTACTTCGATTCGCTCAGCGTCCTCGTCTTTGCCCTGCTCGTCGGACGATGGATCCAACGACGACAACAGCGATGGGCCGCCGACGGCCTCGAACTGCTCTATTCGCTGCGTCCAACCAGTGCACGCATCATCGACGAACACGGCCCGCGCGAGGTTGCCGTCGAGTCCGTCAGAGTCGGCGACATCGTGCAAGTGAACTGCGGCGAGAACGTGCCCATCGATGGCGAAGTCATCGAAGGCGAGTCGCAGGTCGACCAATCCCTGCTCACCGGCGAGCCAAGGCCCGTCCGCGTCCGCCCGGGCGATGCCGTCATCGGCGCCAGCGTCAACGTGCGCGATCGGTTGCTCATTCGCGCCACGGCCACCGGCGATGACACCCGCGTCGCACGACTCATGCGCTTTGTCGAAGAAACCTCGCGCCGCCGGGCGCCGATCGTTCGATTCGCCGATCGCCTCGCGGGTGGATTCGTCATAGCCATGCTCGCGCTGGCGGCAGTCACGGCCGTGGCATGGCTCGCGATTGATCCATCGCGCGCCGTCGACAATGCCGTGGCGCTGTTGGTGGTTGCGTGCCCGTGTGCGCTGGGTTTGGCGACGCCGCTGGCCGTGAGTGTCGCGATCGGCCGCGCCGCGCGAGAGTCCATGCTCATCAAGGGCGGCGATGCGTTGCAATCGCTCGCGGGACGCGGCACGATGGTCCTCGACAAGACGGGCACACTGACGCACGGCGAGTTTGGCGTCGTCGCGTGGCACGCGCCGGAGGAAATCAAGCCGCTCGTCGCCGCGCTCGAAGCGAGAAGTTCACACCCCATCGCCCGCGCGATCGTCAAGGCCCTTGCCGACGTTGCGCCGCCGCAGGCGGACAGCGCGATCGAAACGCCCGGCGGCGGCATCGACGGTTGGGTGGCGGACTCCCGCATGACCGTCGGCTCGCCCGCTTTCATTGAATCCACATGCGGCACGCTTCCCGCCGATCTCGCCTCGCGCATCGAAGCGATCACGCGCGACGGCCACACCCCCGTCGCCATCGCCCTCGATGCACGCCCCGTCGGCGCGATCGCGCTGGGCGACACGATTCGCGACGATGCGGCCGTGGCGATCACCCGACTGCGCGAACTCGGGTGGCACGTTCGCATTCTCTCGGGCGATCATCCTGATGTCGTTCGCGCGGTGGGGGCGCGGCTCGGCGTCTCCGCTGAGGATGCCCTCGGCGGCGTCGCGCCTGAAACAAAGGCCGAAGTCATCGCCCACCATGCCGCGCGAAGAGAGATCGTCGTCATGGTCGGCGATGGCGTCAATGATGCCGCGGCACTCGCCGCGGCCAGCGTCGGCGTGGCCGTGCATGGCGGCGCGGAGGCGAGTCTCGCCGCCGCGGATGTCTACATCGGTCGGCCCGGATTGATGCGCATTGTCGATCTGATCGAAGGCGCGCGGCGGACCATGCACGCCATCAAGATTAACATGGCCGTCTCCATCACCTATAACGCGATTGCCGTGTCGCTGGCGATGGTCGGCGTGCTGAATCCGCTGATCGCGACCGTGCTCATGCCGATGAGTTCGCTTTCCGTCGTCGCGTTGTCGGTGCGGGCCAGGACATTCGGGAGATCCGCGTGACAATCCTGTACATCATTCTGCCGCTGGCCATTCTGCTCGCGCTGGGCGCGGTGCTCGGCTTCATCTGGGCCGTGCGCGAAGGCCAGTTCGACGACCTCGACACCCCGGCGATGCGCATCATCACAGATGATGATGAGTAGCGATTCGCTGCCGATGTCTGCCGCCCATCGGCGAGCCGCCCATGTGATGCACATACTCGCGTTCGACCCACTCGGTGAACTGGGTCTGCTCTTCTTCATCTTCGCCCGAGGATGAATCATCGCCGCCGCCGACGAGGATCGGGTCACGGAAGACCTCCTGAATCCTGCGCACGCCGTCGTAGTAATAATGCTCCGTCCGGTTCTCGTCGATCCCCCCGGGGAACGGCGACTGCTTGCGGATCAGACGGCCCAGCGCATCATAGGTATAGTGCGTGATGAGCGAGTTGTTGCTCTTGAGGCGCACTTCGAGCAGGCGGCCCCACGCATCATACGAATAGAGGTACGTCCCATCATCGGTCAGGTTGCCCGAGTCATCGAGCGAGGTCGTGATCGTCTGCTCACCCTGCCCGCCCGGGCCGTCATCGTAGAGAACCTCCGTCAACGCGCTGAACTTGTCCACTGCGTGCGTCGCCTCCGCGACATCGCCATCGTAACTGACCGTGAGCCCCGGCTGCGTGTCACGGCCGGTGAGGCTGTCAAACGCCCATTCGGAGAGGCGAGGCGGCGTGTTGCCCCCGGTGTGGACAACAATGGCGCACATCGTCGTCATAATGAGGTGAAATATCCATGCCACTCTGCACGACAACGCTAACCTCGCATTTATAGTCATTGCTGTCAGAATTATGTTATTCAGAAAGTACAGGCTCGATGTACTGCGTTCGGTGCGGGGCTACCCCACGCGCACTTTCATCGGCGAACACCAGGTACTTCAAGATCACGTCGAGCGCCCGGCGGGTGAACAGGAGCAAGGGCATGGCAGGATCAGTGCATATTCTCTTCGCAGGATCGCACTCGGGAAAGTCGCCTTTCGGCTCATACATGCTCACCACGGCATGTTGCTGAGCTGCCTCAATCGCGGCGCGGGAGTACATCAGCCGGGTGTGCTGTTAATAGTCATAGTCCCAGGTTTCCCGCCCACAAACCGTGCAGGGTGGAATTATTGTCGGTGGATCTCCCGCGGATCCAATCCCGGTCGTGCTGCCGAAGAGCACGCCTTCAGACTTTCGGCTCAGCGGCGGCATCGTGGGGCAAGGGACGGCCTGCATCCATTCCTTGATTTCGCGCCCCTCACGCGTCACGGGGTGCCGCATGCACCAAGGCTGCCTCGTCGCCTCGATGATCTCGCGCCCGACCTCGGACCGCATGAGTGGAATCCACGACCTGTTGCTGGACTCGAACATGCCCTTGAACTGTGCCGCATGGGACGTCATGAACAGCGGCTTTACTTGGATTGCGCCGACGCCACAACGAGGACAACCAGGGGCGAAGTCGAACGCATCCTTGGGCATCGTCTCCCCGATGTGGTTCCGCTTGGCAAATCCGCAGTGAAGAAAGCCCAACGGCGCGGACATCGCGTCGCTGCGGTCGTAGTGGGTCGTGACATGAAGCGAACATGCAAAGCCTCGACGTTGGGTTTCCGCGAAGAAAAGCCTGATTGCATGTTCATTATCTGACATGTCGCCCATGTCGTCGAGCGCAACTCCAGGGAACGACGTCACCAAAGCTCGCAACGCTCGCGTTGGGTGCGTTTTCGTAGGGTTGAAGAATATGCGATATTCATGCCTCATAATGTGTCTACTCGCCGGGTGCCGTGGCCACGGCTTTGCGTGGCCACGCGAGTGTGTCGGGACTTTCCGATGCACAGAGGTGGATAGTTGGCTGCCTGGCTGTGGAGCGGGCGGAAGTGGAACTCTCGTGGCTGCATGATTGACTTCGTTGTTCGACATCGCAGCGCCGCAGTGCAATCTGACAACTTCACCCAGTCCCGAGGCAACGCGCCGCCCAGCTTCTCGTGACTCCGCTTCCGGGGTCCGACCCATCTTCGGAACATTCTCCCAGGAACCGACGGCCGTGTCAATAGGATTGGATGACTTCGCAGACTCCCCTTCGTGCGGGGGCTTGGGGCGCTTCGCGTGGCCACGCAAGGCCGTGGCTACGGCACGCGCCCTGACGGCATCCGCCCCATATCGGCTTCTCGCGTTCTCGGGCGATACTGTTGCTCGGCGGGTAAGCACGGCGAACGGCCGTGGCGACTCACCGCGCCTCGGAGGTCACGTCCATGACACGCTTGTGTATCGCTGCAATGTTCGCGCTGCTGTGCGGCGGCGCGTGTGGCCAGACGCCTGATGCGGCGACCAACCTCGGCGTCGCGCCGGCTGCGGCCGCCCTCGACATCCCCGCGCCATCGGGCCTCGGCGATGACGCGACGATCTGGCCCAACTCCGCGAGTTTCCGAAACTCCGACGACTGGATCTGGCAGAACCACGAACAGATTCGCGAGATGCACCCGCGAGTCCTGATCCTCAACTTCGCCAACGACGCGGACGACACGGCCATCCGCACGCACGCCGAAACTCTCGTCAAGGCCTTCGCCGAAGCCACGCGATATCACGGCTACGCCGATCCCGAAGCGACGCCGTTCATTCAATATCAGATCCTCAAGTTCATCGACCTGCGCGATGAGGCCGCACGCGAGACGCCCGAGCGAAAGACGAGTTCGCGCATGCCCGTGAAGGCGGACCTTCGTCCCGGCGAGCCGCTGCTGGACTACGCCGCCCTCTTCACCGATGAGTTCGCCCCGCACTATGGCTTTGAGGATCCGCGCACGCCCGGGCGATTTCTCAACCTCAGCGAACTCGTCAACGCCGGATGGGTTCACGAACTGTGGTTCTATGCGATTCACGATTCCGGCGATCGCTGGCCCGGAAACGAAACCTGCGAATATAAGCAATATTACGATGAGAACGCCATGCCCATCGCCGGCACGCACGGCCCGGCCGGCAACGGCCACGATCGCTCCATGCTCTGGATCGGCCGGAGTTTCCGAATCGCGTTCTTCAACCCACACCGCGGGCCGGGATGCTCGATGGAAAACTTCGGGCACACGATGGAATGGATCGCCAACAGCAAGTCCAATCTGTATTATCGAAAGTACTTCTACGAGTTCGCCGACTTTGACCTCGACGATCGCCACGGCCTGCCCATCAACTCGTTCTATCGCACATCATATTACCGCGACGCCGGCGACAACATCGACTATCCCCAGCCCGATCGCCTTGAACTGCTCTTCCGCGGCGAAACACACGTCGTTGAGCCGTTCATCACCACCGGCGGCAGCGCGCATTTCCCCCCCGGCGCCCGCTGGCACTATGACCTGCAAAGCCCATACACCGTTCAAACCACGCTCGAAACCTGGCGCCGGCGAACATCACCCGACGAGAAGGATGAAGTCCGCGCGTTCAACCGCGAGAAGTTCCTTCGTTACAAGGATGTCGCCCCAGACTGCATGGGCCAGTGGATCGTGTACTGGTTCCAATCCATGCCCGGCCTGAACAACCGCAGCATCGATGATGACGGCCGTCCGATGAAGAACTGGTGGCCGTTCTTGTTCTATTGATGAGCGTGCCCAACGATCGCGCGGTGGCATGAGAGTCTCGCCTGTGCGGTGGTCAAGTGCCATCGCCTGATCGCGCGCGGGTCAGATTCGGGAACAGAATCCAATCCCCGGGAGGAAGCGTGCCGGCTCTATGCGGTGGCTCCCATTTCATCGCGGCCGTGCCGTCATCCGTCGGATCGACGGGAACGCCGCCATCATCCTGTCGATCACTTCCGACGGAGTAGAGAACGGGTGTGCCATGTTCATCGAGGCGATACTTGATCGGCGTGCGGTCGTACCGGTCACGTGGAAGTACGGCGAGAAACTCGGGCACGAGTGCATCGAGCGAGTCGGGAAACTGCCCGTGCGCTCGACGATGCTGTTCGAGCGCAATGAGCGTGAGAGTCGCGTCGCGGTGCTGCTCGAATCGCTCGAAACTGAACGCTGCGCTGCCAAACCCTGATGCGAAAATGTATGGAAAGCCCAGCGGTGGCTTGAGAGCGACGGCGGTGAATCGCGCGTCGTAAAGCGCATCTCCCGGCAGCGCGGTCCACATCCACATCGGCGCCTCCGCCTCGCGCTGCGCATCGGCGATGATGGCGTCACATTCGTCGATGAACTCGCGGCGAGTGGCGGAGCCTGGCAGCAACAGCGGTCCGAGGAAGCGCATCGACGGGAGCGGCGGTGACTGCCGGTTGCAGCTCTCCAGGAACTTCCACCCCGCCGCGCACATGCGTCCATTGCCACGGCCGTCGTCCGTGTAGACCCGCTGACACATGTCCATCATCACTCGATGCTCGCTCGCGAAACTCAATTGCGGCGTCGAATCGCGCACCAGCGATGCCAGTCCTGCCAGATCAGCATCCGTCAGTAGGTCAGGATGTTCGACGATCAGGCGTCCAAGCGTGTCCGTCGCCAGCGCTCGAATAGCGATGCCGACGACTTGCGCGATCAACGCGTCGTTCTCTTCGGCGTGAGTCGCCATCTGAAACATGCTGCGTATGTTCTCGACACACCGGGTTCCGTCGCGCCCCTCCGCAGCGTGCAATGAATCGACTCGCAATACGCGGGCGAACTCGCGATACCGCCCGAGCGAGTCGATGACGAGGTCCAGCATGTATGGATTCGACGCGTCGGGTGATGATGGGCTGGGATTGATCACGCCGGGCTGAAACTGTGACTCAAGGGACATCCGGAAGCCGGCGTATGGTCTGGCTGTTGCCTGGCGAGTCAGGTCAATCGCATGTTGATTGCGTTCAATGTATGCACGGGCCTCAGACCAATGCGCATCGCCGGGTTCCACCTCCTGCCACACCGACCCGAGTGTTCCGACGCTGGTGAGATCCATCGGCTCAAGCGCCCGGTGCGCCTCGCGATAGAGCGTTGCGCCACAATCCTCGGGCGGCAGGGCATCCACGCGGGCGTTGTGCTCTGCCGAGAAGTTTCGGCTCAGCACCGGGTGCGACGAATGATACTGCCAGAACAGCACCGCATACGTCACGAGCATCACACCAAGGCTCGTCAGGCCGAAGCGGCCCGACGCCACGCGCAATCGCCAGGCCCATCGGCGCGCCGGCGTTGCATCCCGAAGCACGGCCTGCCGCAATGCCCGGGCCGTTTGGCGCGGACGCCCGAGTGCGGCCAGCACTTCCGCTTCTGTCGCGCCTTCATCGAGTCGACGCGTGACATCCGAGTACAGTTGTAGTGCGATATCCGCGCGTTCCTGATTGCGCAGGCGCGTGTGAAACACGATGCGGCGCACTCGCCGCGCCACGCGAGGCGGCAACTCGGCATCCCGAACGATCCTGCGAGCGAGGTTGCCTTTCATATCAGATCATATATCGACTCGCCTAACCTCCGCGCGAAATCTCCCGCGCGGCGGTCGTTCCCTTCGTTGGCCGTGGCTCAAAGCCCGCCAAGGCATCCGTGACAGCTTGCGCCTCACACCCTCACCCGCCGCAGCCACAGGCTGCTCATCACCACGCTTACGCTGCTCGCCGCCATCGCGCCGCTGGCGATGATCGGCGAAAGCAGCCAGCCCGTCAGCGGATACAGCACCCCGGCCGCGATGGGAATGCTCACGACGTTGTATGCAAACGCCCAGAACAGATTGCGCCGGATCGTTCGCATGGTCGCGCGCGACAGGCCGATGGCCTGCGCCACCGCGCGAAGGTCGCTTCGCATCAGCGTGATGTCCGCCGATTCCATCGCCACATCCGTGCCGGTGCCCACGGTCAGGCCCACATCCGCCTGCGCCAGCGCCGGCGCATCGTTAATTCCATCGCCCACCATCCCCACCACATGCCCCTCGCGCTGCAGCGCGGCGATGTGCTCCGCCTTGTCGCGCGGCAGAACTTCGGCGAAAATCTGATCCACGCCGACTTGTGCGGCGACGTTCGCGGCCGTGCGATGATTGTCGCCCGTCATCATCACCACGCGCAGGCCCATCTCGTGCATCCGCGCGATCGCCTCGCGCGATTCCTCGCGCACCGTGTCCGCCACCGCGATGATCCCCGCCTCACGCCCGTCAATCGCGATGAACATCGGCGTACGGCCGTTCTCGGCCAGCGACTCCGCGCGAACGCCAAGCGTCAGGGACACGCCACGTTGTTCCATCAATCCCGCGTTGCCGATCACCACCGCATGGCCATCGACCCTCGCTTCCACGCCGTGCCCGACCAGCGCCGTGAACCGCTCAGGTTCCGACAACGCGATCTCGCGAGACTGTGCCTCGCGCACGATTGCCGCCGCAAGCGGGTGTTCGCTGTGCCGCTCCGCCGATGCCGCCAGCCGCAGCAGATCACGCGCATCCATCACCGCGTCATCGGGCGTGATGATGTCGGTGACGCTCGGCCGGCCGTGCGTGATGGTCCCGGTCTTGTCGAGTACGATGGCGGTGAGTGTGTGGGCGATCTCCAGCGATTCGCCGCCGCGAGTCAGGATGCCGCGTTCCGCGCCCAGGCCGGTGCCGACCATGATGGCCGTGGGCGTCGCGAGTCCCAGCGCACACGGGCACGCGATGATGAGCACCGAAACGCTCGTCACCAGCGCCATGCTCAGTCGCGACTCCGCGGGCGACGCGAACCACCACACAGCGAACGTGAGCATCGCGATGACGATGACGATGGGAACAAAGATGCCGCTGATTCTGTCCACGAGCCTGGCGATCGGCGCTTTGCTGCCCTGCGCTTCCTGAACGAGGCGCACGATCTGTTGCAGCGCTGTATCTTCGCCCACCTTGGTCGCGACCAGGCGCAGCGCCCCCGTGGTGTTCATCGTCGCGCCAAACACCGCATCGCCGGGATGCTTGTCCACGGGAATGCTCTCACCCGTCAGCATCGACTCATCCACCGCGGATTCGCCGCGTTCGATCGTCGCGTCCACGGGAATCTTCTCCCCCGGGCGTACGAGCACGACCTCGCCGACGCGCACTTCGTCGATGGCGACATCGACCTCATGGCCCTCGCGCACGACGCGCGCCGTCTTCGGCTGCATGCCGATCAATCGCCGAATCGCCGCCGTCGTTCGACCCGTCGCACGAGACTCCAGAACCTTGCCGAGCAGGATGAGCACGATGATGACGGCCGCGGCCTCGTAGTACACGGGCACGCCGCCGTGCATCCCCCCCCCTGCATGCCCGCCGGTGACGCCCGTGAAGAACGAAGGCCAGATCGTCGCCGCGAGCGAATACGCATACGCCGCGCCCGTGCCCAGCGCCACGAGCGTGTCCATGTTCGCGCTGCCATGCCGCAAACCCATCCACGCCGAGCGAAAAAACCGCGACCCGCACCAGAACATCACCGGCGTCGTGAGCGCCAGTTGCACCCAGTTGGTCCACGGCCCATCAATCGCCGCGATCCGTCCGTGCGACATCGCAATCACCAAGACGGGCAGCGACAGCGCCGCGCCAACGATGGTCCGTGTCAGCAAATCCCGCGCCTCGCGCTCGCTCACCATGATGTGCGCTGTGTGGTCATCCCCCCCCGCGTGCGAGGATGCACGTTCGCGCATCATCGCCGCGTGATCGTGCCCCGCGTGCCCGTGGGCCTCTTGGTGTGGCGCGGGCGATGCCGGAACGCGCGCGGTGTATCCGATGTCCTTCACCGCCTGCGCCAGGTCGGCCGGGGCGGTGGCCGTGGGGTCATATTTCACCGTTGCGACCTTCGTCGCGAAGTTGACGTTCGCGCTCGACACGCCTGGTTGCTTGGTCAGGCGTCGTTCGATCCGCGCAGCGCATGAAGCGCACGACATCCCCTCGATCGGCAGGTCGCACCTCGCTTCACGCATGGCGGCCGCTTCGTGGGGTGTTTCGTGCGGTGTCGTTGTGTGCCTATCGTGGTTCATCATGTTCGATTCTCGCACGGCGAGGGGTGGCTACCGCGCCACCTTCGCCGCCAGACTGAGCAGTTCATCGATCATCGCGTCGCGCGCGGCATCGCCTTTGTGCATCGCCGCCGTCGCACAGTGCGTCAGGTGATTTCGCATCAGATTCCTCGCCACGGTGTGCAGCGATTCGCGTACGGCCGAGACCTGTGTGATGATGTCGGCGCAGTACCGCTCATCCTCGATCATCGCGGCGATGCCGCGCACCTGGCCCTCGATGCGGCGCAGATGCGTGAGGTTGGCCCGCTTGAGCGAAGCATCTACGCCCGCAGCGCGACGTGGCCGCGCCGAGCGCGAACCGCCGGGACGGGTAGTCATCCGCGCCGTCGCGCACGCGCACGGCTCGATCATCGCTCGATTGTGTCTGGTTCGTGCCTTGGCCATGGTCAACTCCGAACGGCTGCATCTCCGGGTCGCTTTCACCGCGGGGGATTATACCCCCATGGGGTATGTAGGACCAGGGCGTGCAGGGTTCGCCACGCGCGACGCGAACACCCTCGCCGCGCTACCATCGCCCCGAGTACGCAGGCTCATATCCTCCTTGACGGAACGCGACGATGAACCCCAACAAGGCACTCTGGGAAAAGGGTGACTTCACCCGGATCGCGGCCTTCATGCGCGAGTCCGGCGATCGCCTCGTCGATTCACTCAAACTCAATCGGCCGGAGAATCTGCGCATCCTTGATCTCGGCTGCGGCGATGGCACCACCGCGCTGCCGCTGGCCCGCATGGGCGCCAGCGTCCTTGGCGTTGACATCGCGACGAACCTCGTGGACGCGGGGAATCGGCGCGCGGCCGCGGAAGGCCTGACGCACATCACGTTTAAAGAGGGCGACGCGTGCGATCTTCAAGGCATCGACGATGGCGCGTTTGACCTGACGATCTCGATCTTCGGCGCGATGTTCGCGCCGAGGCCCGCGGATGTGGCCCGCGCGATGGTCCGCGTCACCAGGCCCGGCGGGCGCATCGTCATGGGCAACTGGATTCCCAATGATCCCACATCGTTCGTCTCGCAACTGCTCAGGATCAGTTCCTCGTTCACGCCCCCCCCTCCCGAGGGCTTCATCAGTCCGATGCTCTGGGGCGTTGAGTCACACATCCTCGATCGCTTCGGACAGGCCGGCATCTCGCCGGAGCGCATCACGATGACGCGAGACACGTTCTCTTTCATCACGTCCCAGCCGCCGTCGCACCTCATCGACACCTTTGAGCGGTTCTACGGCCCCACGATGAACGCCGTCGAAGCGGCGCGGAAGCACGGCCAGGAGGCGGAACTGCATCGCCACCTGATCGAACTCGCCACCGCGCAGAACAGCGCCCCCGACGGCACGACATCCATCCCCGCCACGTTCATGCGGATCGATGTCGCGCGCTGAGACTCCACATTCGCGGCGTGTGGCCCCCGGCACTCGACGCGCCAGTGCGCCCCACATCCCTATCATCATTCATGCCAACACTCGGCGTCAACATCGATCATGTCGCCACGCTTCGCCAGGCGCGATATCGCGACGGCGAGGTCTATGGCGAGCCGGACCCCGTGCGCGCTGCGGCCGAGGCCGAACTCGGCGGGGCGCACTGCATCACCGTTCACCTGCGCGAAGATCGCCGTCACATCGTCGATCGCGATCTCGAACTGCTGCATCAGACCGTTCGCGTCAAACTCAATCTGGAGATGGCCGCGACGGACGAAATGGTGCGCATCGCCATCGCCGCCCGCCCGCACATGGTGACGCTCGTGCCCGAGGGGCGGATGGAAGTGACGACCGAGGGCGGCCTCGACGTGGCGGGGGGGGGGAAGCGCCTGCGCGACATCGTCTCGCGCCTGCGCGACGCGAAGATCCTCGCCTCCGCGTTCATTGATGCGGAACTCCCGCAGGTCGAGGCCGCGAAGGATGCCGGGTTCGAGTACTGCGAGATTCACACCGGTCCCTACGCGGGCGCGTGGTCGCGGGCGGGCGGTGACATCGCCTCGACCGAACTGCTCGCGGAACTGGAGCGCGTGGCCATGGCCGGGGCGCAGGTCAGCGGCCTGGGCATGCGCTTCAACGCCGGGCACGCGCTGAACTATCACAACGTCCAGCGCATCGCCGCGCTTCCGGGCATGTGCGAACTGCACATCGGCCACGCGATTGTCTGCCGTGCGGTCTTTGTCGGCCTGCGACGGGCCGTGGCGGAGATGGTCGCCGCGATCACTTCGGGCGGACCGTGAACGCGCCGCGCCTCAACGCTTCTTCGACGAACCGTTGAGCAATTCCGTCCGCGTGATATGCATCAGGGCGCAGTTGACTGTCTTCTCCGCGGGCGCATCTGGACCCTCCGGCCCGGGAACCGCCACGATCACCTTGGATCGCTGCACGATCGCCATGTCCGGATGCCTCACTTCGAACGAGGTTCCATCCGACAGGTGAAGCCGAAACGGCTCAAACGGCACCGACCTGAGAAGTTCAAGAATGCCGTCCGGCCGCATTGCATTGACTCCTTCGCCACACGCACATCGCGCGACCGTATTGTATAAGAGCGCCGCGCAGGGAGCAATCATGGCGTCGGCCAGGGCAACCGCAAAAATCCTTTGGATCCGGTGGGGCGGGCGTCTCGCCCGCCTCCCTTGCGTGCCCGACGCGCGATGGTCCAAACAATCGGCGCGTCGTGGACAATGTTGCAGTTGCCCCTGTCGATCACGGCCGTTGCCACCCTCGCGCATAGCCTTTATTGTGGCTCGACTTCTTCCTATCACCAGACCCATTTCCGGCGCTGCGTCGCTGATCGTGCGCAGCGCGGAGGAACCGGATGCCGAAGCGCTGCACGCGCTGCTCGGCGATTCGTTCGCCACGTCCGACTTTCTCGTCACGCTGCCCGAAGAGTGGTCGAACGATGTCGGCGAGATGCGCCGCCGCATCATCGAGCATCGCGATGCGCCCAACCACATCATGCTCCTCGCGGAGGCCGATGGACATCTTGTCGGCGAACTCACGTTCCATGCCAGCCGGCGCAAGCGCATGTCCCATCACGGGCAGTTCGGCCTGAGCGTGGCGGCGGCGTGGCGCGGGCGCGGCGTCGGGCGCGCGTTGATCCTCACGCTGCTCGACTGGGCCGCAGCGCATCCGACCATCGAAAAGGTGCGCCTCGGCGTCTTCGCGACCAACGCCCGGGCCCACGCACTCTACATCCGCCTGGGTTTCGTCGAAGAGTGCCGTCAACGTGATTTTTTCAGACTCGGCCCGGGCGAATACGTCGATGACATCCTCATGGCCATCTACGTCAAGCCCGGCCTCGCCCCGCCGGGGTTCAAGACGCACATGCCGGGTGCTTGATCGCACGCTGGCACGCAACTCCGTGAACTGGAACGTGGTGTTGATCTTGCCCAGGCCGCTTCAGCGGCCTTGCTTGCTCATAGGCCACCGCTTCAGCGGTGGTCTCGAGGCCAAACCCGTCATGCCCGACCAATTCAGCATCAGCCCGTTTCAACGGGCTTACCCCACAACGCCTCACCCGAATTGACTCGCTCAACGGCGTTCGGTGACATGGTTGTCTCGCCCGTGCGCATCCCTTTGAACGCACTGCCAACCTCCCACGCGCGACGCGGATAACCTTTCACGAGCACACCATCGGAGCGCACCATGCCCGCGACACTCAAGGACCCCCGATTCACCGGCGTCTTCACCGCCATCGTCACGCCGTTTTCCGACGACGCCTCGGCGCTGCATCTCGCGAATCTGCGTGCGCAGATCGAGTTTCAGGCCGCCGGCGGCGTTCGCGGCATCGTCATCAACGGCACGACCGGCGAATCGCCCACGCTCGACCACGACGAGCTCCACACACTCGCCCGCGAAGCCATCGCCCACGCGCGGCGTCTGGGTCTGATCGCCATCCTCGGCACCGGCAGCAACTCGACCGCCCACGCCATAGCCAATCAGAAACTCGCCCGCGAACTCGGGGCCGACGCCGCGCTCAGCGTCAATCCGTATTACAACAAACCCACGCAGGAGGGGCTGTATCGGCACTTCATGGCCGTGGCCGATGCCGCGCAGATTCCGATCATGCTCTACAACATCCCCGGGCGTACGGGTGTCGCCCTTTCGCCCGCGACGGTCGAGCGCCTGGCGGCGCATCCGAACATCGTCGCGGTCAAGGAGGCGACGGGTTCGATGGATTCCGCATCGGAGATCATCATTCGTTGCCCAAACGTGGCGCTGCTCTCCGGGGATGACTCGATGACCCTGCCGATGATGGCGGTGGGCGGCGTCGGCGTGGTATCGGTGATCTCAAACATCGTGCCCGATCGACTCGTGCGCATGTGCAACGCGGCCAACGAGGGTCGAATGCGCGACGCGATGGCGCTGCACGCGGAGTTGTTCAATCTCTGCCGCGCGATGTTCCTCGAGACAAACCCGATCCCGCTCAAGGCGGCGATGAAGGTGCTCAAGCGAGACACAGGCTCGCTGCGTCTGCCGATGTGCGAGGCCACGCCCGCGACGGTCGAGGCCGTGCGAAAGGCCCTCACGGCCGCGGGCTTGAAATAGTCCGTCGCTATCGACACCCCGCCGCGAACTCGTTGCCGAAGCACAGGAAATCAAACACATCGCACACGCCCGGCCCCGACGCGATGTCGCAGTCGCACGCATACGGATCAAGCGCGGCGAAGCGATTGCCAAAGCACAGGAAGTCAAACACATCCAGCACGCCCGGCCCCGTGCCCGTGTCGCAATCCGCGTAGCACGTCAGCGGCGAATGCACCAACTGCATCCCGTTAAGCCACCAATCCGCGAAGATCCATCGCCCGGACACCAGATTCACGATCAACCGGCCGTCGCGAATCTCCTCTTCAAAGATCGCGTGCGTCACGCCGAGTTGCGGCGGCGGTTGTGTCAACGGCCCGCCGATGCCCACGCCGGGGATCACCTCCTCGCCCAGCCAGATGCCCACCGCGTTTTCGGGATCCCAGTTCACCCATGCATACACAATGATGCGATAGTGCCCCGGCTCAAGCCCGCGAAACGTCACACGCCCGACGATGTCCGCCAAGCCACCCACCGCATCGTCGAGGAGCGCTTCAACATCCCCCATCGTCGCGGGATGATCATTTCCAAACGCCGACGTCTCCGGCGCGAAGGACACCATTGCGCCCGTCACCTGCCCCTTCAGGCCCACCAGCGCGTGCGGCCCGCCGGAGCCATCGAGCGCGTTCCACACACCCGCGAGTCCTTCGCCCGCGAAAGTCGGCGCAGGCGTCCCGAACTGATCGCCCCAGTCGATGTTCATCGACTGCGCATGTGCGTTTCCACCCACGGCCGCGAGCGCCATGCCCACAGCCGACACAACAACCCGCGGTTGCCACGTCATCATGATGATTGCTCCTTGTGCCCCACCGCCCCGTTTGCAACTCACTATACCACGCAGTGGCCGTGCCGGTTCCACGCCATATCCTCCGATATCGTGGTTCCGCAGCAGCCCACTCCCACCCGCCGAGCCATCGACGACCTTCCTGATGCCCAGGATGCGTGGCCGGAGTCAGTCCGTCATCGCCCGCCGGCGTTCTTTCTCGACTTCGACGGCACGCTTACGCCCATCGTCGATCATCCTGACGATGCTCACATGAGCGATGAGGCACGCGCCGTCGTCGCCCGACTTGCCCATCGCCATCCCGTCGCGATCATCAGTGGTCGCGACCTCGATGATGTGCGCCGGCGCGTCGCGATCCCCGATGCGATCTACGCGGGCAGTCACGGCTTCGACATCGCCGGGCCCGATGGCCTCGCGTTTCAACATCCGGGCGCCATCGCCGCGATTGAATCGCTCGCCACGGCCGAGGGCATCGTTCGTGAAGCCGTGCGGGGGATTTCAGGCGCGTTCATCGAACGCAAGCGATTCACGTTGGCCGTGCATTATCGAAACGTCGCGCCCGACGGCGCCCCCACGATCGCCCGCGCGGTCGAATGCGCCGTGCGCGACACGCCCGCGCTGCGACGGCGTGAGGGCAAGATGGTCCACGAGATTCAACCCGCCGTCGATTGGCACAAGGGCCGGGCCGTGCAGTGGATACTCGACGCGATCCGCCCGCGCAAAGTCACGCCCGTCTACCTCGGCGATGACCTGACGGATGAAGACGCGTTCGCCGTGGTCGAGCCGAGCGGGCTTGGCATCGTCGTCGGCGAAGGCGACCGCCAGACCCACGCGAGCCTCCGCCTGCGCGATCCGGCCGCGGCGCTGCGATGGCTGGCGCGAGCCGCCAAAGCGTGGTAGCGAGAGCAAATCCCACACAAGTCCCGGGAGGTCACAAGTGGGTTCTGCGTTTCTTTGCAAAATCTTGTTGTGTTATTGGACCTTTTTGGCATTTTTGACTTGCAACGCGATCCCATATCTGGTACAACATGCCGTCAGTGCAGCGCGGTTCGTCGCGGCCATCCGGAAGGTCGCCGGGCTACGCACACGTCCTTTTTTGGGGATTGGGTCATGAAAAAACGCTCTCTGTGTCGATTCGTTCCCGCCATCGCCTTGGCGCTTGTTGCGGGAACAGCTGTCCCTGCTTACTCCGCCATCGCCGCGGATGAAGCCCGCGTCGTCTCACTCCAGCGAGATGAAGGAACTTCGCTGGTCCTCGCTGGTTCGGTGTTCCACACCACGGCCAACGACGTTCGCAATCTGCGGAACATCAGCGGACCCGCGGGAGAACTGATCATCCTCTGGGATGAAGCCACCCTGGGCGGCGCGATCGTGCCGCACTATGCGGTGAGCCTCGATGGCCGCACCATCGCCGGCCGCGTCCGTGAGCATTCGTACACGCTGGACCTTCGCTTCGCGCGGTTCGATCCGCTCGTGCAGGGCGAGCCGCAGATGCATCCGTTCCTCCGTGCGCAACCCGGCAACGATCAGTTCATCGTGCAGTTCTGGGTTCCGCCGACCGAGTCCATGCGTCAGCAGATCGAGATCCTCGGCGGCTCTGTCGAGCGATACTTCGCCGGTGGAACACATGTGATCCGAATGTCCGGCCAGACCCGCGCGGCCGTGGAATCGCTGCCGTACGTCCGCTGGGTCGGCGAACACCACGCGGCGTATCGCGCCGATGAGGCGGCCCGCGCGTTCGTCACGCAGGGCATCGCCAGCAACGAACCGGCCCGCTGGCACATCAACGTCTATCGCCAGGGCCATGAGCAGCAGGGCGCTGTCGAGACGCTCATCAAGAACATGGGCGGCGTGGTCCATTACACCCAGCCCGACCTGTTCCGCATGGAGGCCACGCTCACGCCCGACCAGCTCCTCCAGGTGCTCAACACCAACGTCGTCGAGTACGTCGATGCCTGGCTTGGCTTCGGCGGACACGACATGGACATCGGTCGTGAACTCATCGGCTCAAACTTCGTTCAGTCCGGTGGCCTGAACTACTCCGGCCAGGGCGTCAACGGCGAAATCTTCGACACCGAAACGTGCATGACGCACGTCGAGTGGCGCAATACGCCGCTGCTCCACAGCACCTCCTCCAGCGGCTCGAGCCACGGCTCAAGCTGCTTCGGCATCTGCTTCGCCCAGGGCATCAGCCCGCAGCACAAGGGCCATATGCCCGACGGCCGCGGCATCTTCTTCCTTTACACCGAGTCCACGCAGTTCAACGGTGCCAAGACCCGCCTGCAGATCGCGCAGGAGTCCACCTCCGCACCGTACTTCAGCGTCTTCCAGACCTCCAGCGTCGGCAGCCCGCAGGTTCCCAACTACACCGCGCTTTCCGCCGAAATGGACACGGTCCTCCTCCAGACCAACTACCTGCACTGCCAGTCACAGTCCAACACCGGCAACCAGAACTCGCGTCCCCAGGCCTGGGCCAAGAACATGGTCTCCGGCGGCGCGATCCAGCACAACAACAATCCCAATCGTGCCACGCACACGCAGTCCGGCGCCTCCATCGGTCCGTCACCCGAAGGCCGTATCAAGCCCGACCTCGCCGGCTTCTATGACAACATCGCGACCACCAGCACATGCGGATACACCAGTTCATTCGGCGGCACCTCCGGCGGCACGCCCATGGTCTGCGGCTCCATCGGCATCTTCTTCCAGATGTGGCATGAAGGCGTCTTCCCGGGTCGCGGCGGCCTTTCCACCGTCTTCGAGAGCCGCGCCCGGATCACCACGGCCAAGGCCGCGATGATCGCCACCGCCTATCGCTATCCCTTCGCACAGATCAGTCGCTTCCGTCAGGGCTGGGGCATGCCCGACCTGCGCAAGCTCTATGAGACGCGAAACAAGTCCGTCATCATCGACGGCGATGATCCCGTCACCCACCTCGAGGTCAAGACCTACAACATCAACGTCGATGTCGGCGAGCCGGAACTCAACGTCGTCATGTGCTACATTGAGCCGGCAGGCGCCCTCTCGCCCGCGCCCGCTCGCGTCAATGACCTCTCCCTCCGCGTCACCTCACCCTCAGGCACGATGTACTGGGGCAACAACGGCCTGACCACGGGCAACTTCTCCACGCCAGGCGGCACATCCAACGTCGTGGACACCGTCGAGGCCGTGTTCATCCAGAACCCCGAGCCGGGCCCGTGGACGGTCGAGATCTTCGGTGATGAAGTCGTCGTCGACACCGATCCGACGACGCCGGGCGTGCAGGCCGGCTTCAGCATGTGGGCCTCGGGCGCAACGGGCGGTCCCGCTCCGCTCTCAGTCCGCTTCGCCACACCCGCGCCGACACAGATCGACCCGGGCGTCGAGACCGAACTCGATGTCCTCCTGATCGAAGGCAGCGACACACTCGTCCCCGGCACCGCGAAAATCTTCTTCCGCTACGACGGCCAGAACTGGGACTCGGCCGATCTCGTCCAGATCAACGGTGAAGAGTGGCAGGCCACGTTGCCCGCAGCGAACTGCAACAGCACCCCCGACTTCTACCTCACCGCCGAGGGAACCAACACCGGCGTGCGCACCAATCCCGCCGGCGCCCCGGCCAACTTCTACAGCGCCATCGTCGGCGAAGCCGAGGCCGGCAACCTCATCGACGCCTCCTTCGAGACCGGCCTCCCCGCCGGCTGGGAACTCTCCGGCCTGTGGAACGTCGCCTCCTCCTGTGCCAGCGGCGCTTCGTGCGCAGGCACACGCTGGCTCTATTACGGCATCACCGGCCAGTGCAACTACAACAACGGCGCCCACAACTTCGGCAGCGCGCTCTCCCCGATGATCGACCTGCCCACGATCCCCTACGAAGGCTCCATCACCCTCTCCTACTGCATGTCCAAGGTCACCGAAGGTTCCAACTTCTTCGACAAGGCCGAAGTCCTCTTCAACGGCGTCGTCGTCGATGCCCCGGCCGACAGCCAGGCCTGGACCAATCGCGTCATCGACCTGTCCGCTTTCGCCGGACAGTCCGGGCGACTCGAGTTCCGCTTCGACACGCGCGACGGCAACCGCAACAACCAGCGCGGCTGGCTCGTTGACGGCGTGAAGGTCTCCTTCGAGCGCCGCGTCTGCGAACCCGCCTGCTACCCGGACTGCGACACCTCCACCGGCGTCGGCGTCCTCGACATCTTCGACTTCCTCTGCTTCGGCAACGCCTTCGATCAGGGCAATGCGTACGCCTGCGATTGCGACACCAGCACGGGTCAGGGTGTCTGCGACATCTTCGACTTCCTCTGCTTCGGCAACGAGTTCAACAACGGCTGCCCATAAGCCCGCGCGAACCGTCTGAAAATCACCAAGCCCCGGGCGCTGCCGCCCGGGGCTTTTCATTCTCATTCAAGTGTGACACCGCTGGCCTATTGTGCCACTGGCGGCTCGCCCGCCAGTGCGGGTGCCCAATTGTGCCACTGGCGGCTCGCCTCTGCACAACCACGCCCACTTATGCCGACGCCACAAGCATGAACCGCGCCACACGCACCCGAATCACCTCGCCATCATCACGCACGAACTCGTACCAACCTTCCATCGTCCCCCAATGCGTGCGCAGCGGGCAGAAACTCGAATACTCGAACGACTCCCCGGGCGCAAGGTGCGGTTGATTGCCAACCACGCCCTCGCCATCCACTTCGTGCCCATCCCCATCGCCATCGACAATCAGCCAGTGCCGGGTGAGCAGGCGCATCGGCCGTGGCGATTCGTTGGTGATCACGATGCGATACCCAAAGACCCACTGCCCCTCGTCGGGCGAGGATTCATCGGGCATGAAACTCGGCTCGACGCGAACGCGAACGCCGTGTGTCACCGCGTCTGATCCTCGGCATAGCGATTGGCGTCCTGTCGTGGTCATCGGCCCCACCCTTCCTCATCATTCTACAGCAGTTCCAGCGCCCGCGCATTCCAGGGACCGTGCCATCGAAGTCCGCTTCGGACTTCGATGCGACGTACCGGCGATTGAAGTTTCTGAAGAAAACTTCGATGGCACGCCGTTCACGAAGCGAACGGGCCACCCGTCAACTTCGCACGACCGCCCCTACTCCTTCCCCTTCTCCTGAAGCCCAAACACCACGGCCGCCGCCGCGCCGCCCACCAGCGGACCCACAATGTGCAGCCACATGTGGCTCCACGCGCCCCCATCGCTGAGCGCCTTGACCAGCGTCGGCCCGATGCCCACGGCCGGGTTAAACGCCCCGCCCGAAATCCAGCCCCCGGCCGTCGCCGCCGCCGCCACCGTGAACCCGATCGCCGCGCCGTAGTACGAATTGCCCTTGGTCTTCTCCGACACGGCGACGTTGAGAACTACCAACGCGAGCAGAAACGTAAACAAGATTTCTACAAGCAGCGCCGACAACACGCTGAACTGTTCACCACTCGCGTCCACGCCGATCGCCGGCCCAAACGTCGCCCCCGCGATCACACGCACCGTCATCGCCGCCACGATCCCCCCGAACACCTGCGCCGCGATGTACGGCCCGATGTCCGACATCGGCATCTTCTTGCGCATCGCGATCGCCAGCGTGACGGCCGGATTGTAATGCGCCCCCGACACATGCCCACCCATGTACACCAGCACCATCAGCCCCGCGCCGATCGCCAGCGGCGCGAAACTGGACCCCGACACCACGCTCAGTCCAACGATCAACACCAGAAAGAACGTTCCGATGAACTCTGTGACAAGACGTGCCATCACACACTCTCCATGAAAGTCCCCGATGTCATCCCGCACATAACCGACACGATCGGCCGCGAGTCTATCGCCCCATGGTCCCCCGAGCAAACGGACGTGATCGCGGGCTTGCAGAGCGGCGCGATATCTGATATATTGATGCCCAACGGCGCGACTGACGCGCTGACACACACACGGGGAGATCACATCATGAAGTCATCGCTCTTGGCAATCGTCGCCTCTGTCGGCGCTCTCGCATCGGCCGTCAACGCTGACATTCTCGTCTTCTTCGACGAAAATGGCGGTGGCGGAGAACCACGCGGCCTCTTCAACCTTGACACCGACACCGGCGTGCGAACGCTCCGCACCACCGTCGGCGGCTCGCAGCGGTTCTTTGGAATGGCCGTCCAACCAGCGACCGGACTCGTCTACGCCGTCTCCGTCCCCGGCAATCCAACCGGATTGTGGACCATTGACATCGATACTGGTGCGACGAGCATGGTCGCCTCCATCGGACTCGACACCATCGCCGACATCACCTTCGACCCCGCCACCGGCGAGATGTACGGCCAGGAACGCAACGGCACGTATCGCATCTTCAAGATCGATCCCAACACAGGCATCGCGACGCTCGTCGGCGAGCCCGGCGCGGAAGCACGCTGCGGCCTAACCTTTGCGCCAAACGGAGACCTGTTCGCCTTCAGCATCGGCGGTGAACTCTACAGCATCGACAAGAACACCGGCGCCGCCACGCTCATCGGCGGTCCCACCGGCATCTCCGTCGTCGAAGATGGCACCGTCACCCGCTCGGGCCAACTCTACATCACGGCATGGGAAGGCGCCATCTATCGCGTCGATTCGAGCACCGGCTCGCGCGTCCTCATTCACGCCACAGGCATGGGCAGCGGCTGCCTCGCCATCATCGAAGAGCCTGGCCCCGCGGGTTGCTACGCCGATTGTGACACGCAGACCGGCCCCGGCGTGCTCGACATCTTTGACTTCCTCTGCTTCGGCAACCGTTTCAGCGCTGGCGATCCGTATGCCTGCGATTGCGACACTCAGACCGGCGTCGGCGTCTGCGACATCTTCGACTTCCTCTGCTTCGGCAACGCCTTCAACGCGGGTTGTCCATAAGAAGCCCGCACGTCAGTAAGGGCTTGGCAGCGGGCGAATGCGCATCAGTCCATGTGCCCCGCAGCGTCACCACATACGCCGGCAGCATCACCAAGTGCGTCGATCGCGACACGGCCAATCGGTTGCACACCGCACGCTCCCACCCGCTGCCAAGCCCTCCCTCACGGTCGGGCTTCTTGAACGCATAAGAAGCCCGCACGTCAGTAAGGGCTTGGCAGCGGGCAGATGCGCATCAGTCCATGTGTCCCGCAACGTCACCACATACGCCGGCAGCATCACCAAGTGCGTCGATCGCGACACGGCCAAT
>CAZTPJ010000009.1:54124-68289 GCA_964614515.1 uncultured Phycisphaeraceae bacterium
GTTGCACACCGCACGCTCCCACCCGCTGCCAAGCCCTCCCTCACGGTCGGGCTTCCTATGTGGTTGGCGTGCTGCTTCTTCACCTCACACGCAGCATCCGCACATACGCATCCAGCCGGGCGTCAAACTCCTCCGGCGACAGCGATGCCAGCCGATCAAGTCCGAACGACTCGATCGTGAAACTCGCCACCACCGTGCCGTGCGCCAACGCTTCGCGAATCGTTTCGAACGTCGTCGGCCCGGCGTGACGGCTGCGCTGACCCTCGAACGCGATGTGTCCCATCATGCCGCCCGCGAAACTATCCCCCGCGCCCGTCGGGTCCACCACGTTCTCGCTCGGATACGCCGGCAACGCCCCGATCCCATCCGCGTGCGCCAGAATGCACCCGTGCTCCCCCTTCTTCACCACCACGAACTTCGGCCCAAGTTCAAGGATGTGCCGCGCCGCGGCCACGGTGTTCTTCAATCCCGTGAGCAGCTCCGCTTCGTCATAGTTGAGCACCAGCCCGTCAATCCGCGTCAGCAGCGACAAGAGCTCTTTGCGGCTCTCGCGAATCCACAAGTCCATCGTGTCCGCCACCGTCAAGCGTCGCTTCGGCAGTTGATCGAGCATCCCCAGTTGCACGGCCGGGTGCGTATTCGCCAGAAACACATACTGACTGTCGCGAAACGCCTCCGGAATCTCCGGCGGCTTTTCCGCAAGCACGCCCAGTTCGGTGAACAGCGTGTCGCGTCGATCGACATTGTCGTGATATCGCCCCCCCCAGCGGAATGTACGTGATCCCGCGCGAGTCTCAAGCCCCGCCAGGTCCACGTTCGCGAACCCGGAAAGCGTCTCACGATGCTCGCGCGGAAAGTCATCACCGACAGCGCCAACCAGCCGCACCGGTCCATAGAACGATGCGGCCGCGGCGAAGTACGTACACGACCCACCCAGCACACCCTCGCGCGATCCGCCCGGGGCATGAACCGTGTCGATCCCGATCGTTCCAGTCACAATCAGTGGCATGGGCACAGGGTAGCGCGCTCGCCTCGTCCGCGGCCCGCGTTACGCGGCCAGCGCCGCCTGCTCCGCCTTCATCCACCGCGCGCACAACTCGATCATCGCCCGTTGGTCGATGGGCTTGGACGCATAGTCATCACACCCGGCATCCAGGCACAGCCGACGATCACCCGACATCGCGTGCGCCGTCAGCGCGATGATCGGCGTGGCCACCCCTCGCGCTCGCAACGCACGCGTCGCTTCATACCCATCCATCACAGGCATCTGCATGTCCATCAGTACAAGATCAAACGGTCGCAGCGCAGCCTCCGCCGCGTCGATCATCTCCAGCGCCGCCCGCCCGTTCTCCGCCACAAGAACATCGGCGCCTGCGCGCCCCAGAATCAACGACAACAGGCGCTGGTTGTCCGGGCCATCCTCGGCCAGCAGGATCCGTCCGCACAGGCGCGGCACCTTTGTGTCTGGCTTCGCCGCCGCGGGAACCACGGCCTCCGATGCGCCCTCGATCATGCGAACCCCCGTCAGGTTCCCCGTCGCCAGTGTCACGGTGAACGTGCTTCCCAACCCGGGCGAACTCATCACGGAAATGTCGCCACCGAGCTGTCGGGCAAGTCGCTGCGAGATCGTCAAGCCAAGCCCAGTCCCCCCATACCGTCGCGTCGTCGATCCATCACCCTGCACGAACGGCCGGAACAGCCGCGAGACTTGCTCCTGCGTCATCCCCGGCCCCGCGTCGACGATCTCCACCGCCACCATCGGCATGTCGCCTCGGGCCTTTTCAGACCGCACGCGCACATGAATGAAGCCCCCATCCGTGAACTTGACCGCGTTGCCCACCAGGTTCATCAGGATCTGCTTTACACGCAGCGCATCGGACTCGATCTCCTCCGGAACCGGATAGATGTACGTCACTTCCAGCCGCAGTCCACGCTCCGCCGCCCGCACCCGCAGCGCCGCCGCCACCTCCGACACGACCTGACACAGCGAGAACGACGCCCGCTCGGTGGTCATGCGTCCGGCCTCGATCTTTGACAGATCCAGGATGTCATTGATGATCTGAAGCAGGTGCTCGCCGTTGCCGCGGATCACGCGCACCGCATCGCGCCGCTCATCATCGCTCTGGCCACCATGCTGCAACACTTCCGCATAGCCCAGGATCGCCGTCATCGGCGTGCGAACTTCGTGGCTCAGGTTCGCGAGGAACTCGCTCTTGGCCCGGTTGGCCGCCTCGGCCGCGTCCTTGGCGATCTCAAGCTCCCGACGAGCCTGAGCCGAACGCGCGAGTGATCGACCCGTCGCCGCGAGGATCAACAGCAGCGCCCCGACGATCCCCACGCTCCCGCCACGCTGCAACTGCGCGAACCGATGCTCGTGCGCGATCCAACTCTCGGGCGCCATCAGCAGAACGTGAATGCCGCCCCCTTCCAGCGTCTCGAACTCCAACATCGGAAACAGCGCCACATACTTGTCCCGCCAGTGCGATACGCTCTCGCCCTGCGACCCGCGCTGCACCAGCCCGGCCAGGTCTTCGCTCGGAATCGGCGGCGCTTCCCGCCCGGCGTTGATCGCTTCCGAGAAGTATCCACCATCATCCGTCACGAACATCGCCGAACCCGACTCGCCCGCGATCCGTCGGCTCGCCACCAGTTCCGTGAGTCGCTCGAATCTCAAGCGTGCGCTCACCACGCCCAACCTCAGGCCCGTCGTCGGGTCGACCACCGGCGTCGAGTACGCCACCGACAACCCCGTTGAATCAAACAGCGCCGGGGTGATATCGCACGTCGTCTGAAACTCCAGCACCTCCGCCGCCGAGTCGTTGCGGACACAGCGCTGGATCACCTCGCGCTCGTCGAAGTCAATCGTCAGAATCCGCTCGAGACGATGCTCGCTGATCGGCTCGCCGGACGCATACACCGTGTTGATCGCCGCGATCCGACCGCTCGAATCGAACAACGCCACCGCGTCGATCTCCGTCGCGCTGGTGATCGCTGTGTTGAGTACGGCCGTCTGCAATGCGCGATCGTCCGATTTCAGCGCCATGCGCACGGCCTCATCCACCGCGAGCCGCTGCGTTCGCGCCATCGCGGGCGTCACCGCGCGCAGAATGTCCTCACGCAGCGCATGTCCGCTGTCCAACAGCGTCGTCATCGAGCGCGATTCCAACGGCCCCCCATGCTCGGGCGGGCGGGCAGCCAGCCACGCCCCGGCCGTGACCCCCGCCGCCCCCATCACACACGTCGCCCGAATGACCCACTTCGCCACAGCCATTGTGACCTCCCTCGTGACATGCACGTCCGACTGATCCCGCGGGGTTCCTTGACTACTCGCATCGACCGCCCGAACCCCGACCTGTACAGCGAACACGCCAATAACGCCGGGTTGAATACCCTACTTGCCGACGCCCCCCCAGCGCAGGGGGCAAGCCGTGGCGATCATGACGACTCGCAACCACGTAACGATCACATGCGATACCTCGGCCTCGATCTTGGCGACCGACGAACAGGCGTCGCACTCGGCGACTCCCAGACCGGAATCGCCACGCCCGTGGAACAGATCGAAGTGGCCATCGACGCCGACCACGGCCGTGCCCTGCTCGACGAGATCGTCCGCGCGGCGCGGGAGCACCTCGGCGCAGGACATGGCGAGATCGTCATCGGACTTCCGCTGAACATGGACGGGAGCGAAGGCCCCCGCGCCCGCGCCGCCCGCGCCGCCGCCGAACGCATCGCCGAACGCACCGCTCGACGCGTACACCTCTTCGATGAACGCCTCACGTCCGCCGAAGCCGACTGGACCCTCGCCCAGTCCGGCTACACACGCGCCCAGAAAAAACAACGCCGCGACGCCCTCGCCGCCGCCGCCATCCTCCGGGGGTTCCTCAGCCAACAATCACCACAGGAACACGACGCATGACGCGCTGAACCTGCGGCCATCACGCCCCTCGGCCGGTATCACCTGAGGCACACGCCCTTTCACCTGCCGTTCCACGAGACTCGCCGATGAACACCGTCAACATGAAACTCACAACGACGAACGTGCTTAAGGCCGTCATCATCGTTCTGATCTCCACGGCCGGCGGTGCTGGCGCGAACGTAACGCACGGCGCCTTCATTGCACACGTCTCCAACACACAACCGGACGCTGACTTCGCCGACGCCGATGCCCTGCTCACGGCCCTCGAAACGGCCGACCGCGACATCCAGCGCCTGGCCGCGAGCGTGCGATATGTCCGAACGTTCGACCTCGCCGGCGATCGACAGATCCGCGATGGATTCCTCTACTTCATCGCCGATCCCCCCCCCGAGCCGACGGTCTTCCCGATTCCGAATCCGGCCGGTACGCATCGCCAGCGAAAGTTCGTCATCGATTTCACGCGCCTCACCGTCGGGCGACGCCAGGAAGACTCGCGCCAGACGTTCATCTTCGACGGGCAGTGGCTCATCGAAAAGCAGTACGAGGCAAAGCACGCCATTAAGCGCCAGGTCGCCCCCCCCGACGCCGCGTTTGATCCCCTGCGCATCGGTGAGGGGCCGATGCCCATTCCCATCGGCCAGCCCAAGAGCGAAATCCTCGCGCGGTACGAAGCACGACTCGTCCCCGCCGATGATGGCCTGCACCTTGATCCCACCGAGTCGTGGACCAGGGCGGAACAGGATGAGGCCAAGGCGCTGCGAGATTTCGCCGCGAAGTCCTGGCAACTCTTCCTCACGCCGCGTCCCGATCGCGCGGATGAGGATGACTTCACGCAGATCCGACTGTGGTATCAGCGCGATGCGCAGGGCCGGCTGCTCCCGCGCATGGTCCGCACGATCAACCGCGCGGGCGATGTGGCCGTCGTCCAACTGCGCAACCCAAAGATCAACGACGCCGCGAGAATCCCCGCCGAGGCCCTCTCGACCGAACTTCCCGCGGGATGGACGGGCGACGTGATTCACTGGCGAGGCGACGAGATCAAGGAACCCGATGGTGAGACAGATCGTCAGCGATAAGTTGATTCGCGCATCGCGCTGCGCAGCGTGGACGGCCATGCGCCACATGGCCATCGCCGCCGCGCTCCTTGTGCTCTGCGCGGCACCCGCCCTCGCGCAGGATGATCCCCCCCCCTCGGTCGATCCCATGGCCCCGCCGGACATGGCCGAGTCCGTCCTGCGCATCCTCGAAGCCGACTACCTCACCGATGATGAACGCAAGGATCTTCGCATCTTCCACGGCGTCTGGCGACAAAGTGACCTCGACACGCCCGCGCGCCGCGCCCGCGCCGCCCTCATCCAGGGCGCCATCGACGATCGCTCACTCTTCGATCCCCTCACGCCCCCCGAAGACCGTGCTGAGGGCATGCTCCTGCGCGGCGAACTCGCCGAAGCCCTCTCAACCCTCGAAGCCATCACCACGCCCCGCGCCATCCGCATCCGCGCTGAAGCCCTCGAAGCCCTCGGACGTTTCGATGAAGCCGCCGCCGCCATCGAACCCCTCGCCACGCGCCTTCGCACCGAGCGATTCACCTCCGCCGCGGACCTCGTCGAAGGCGCTCGCACGCTCATCATCCGCGCCCGCATCCTCGGCCCGGAACAGGCCGCGGGACAGGACTATCACGTCATCATGGGCCTGCTCGCCCGCGCACGCGATGAACTCGACCGACTTCACTGGCCCGCCCACATCGCCGAGGCCGAACTCCTCTATGAAAAGGACAACCCAGGGCAGGCGCAAGAGGCCATCGTCGAAGCCCTGCGCCTGAATCCGCGCACGGCCGCCGCGTGGCGACTCTTTGGTGACATGACCGTCGGCGCATTCGACTTTCAGCGAGCCGAGGCCATCGCCGCGCGTCTCGACATCACGGCCGCGATCGACACCGAATCCAACGAAGGCTCATCCTTTGGCCGTATCATCCTCGCCAAAGCCCGCCTGCGCCAGCGCGATCCCGAGGGCGCGGCAGACTTCATCGCCGACGTGCTGACCCGCTTCCCGCTCATGCGCCCCGCGCGAGCCCTCGAACCGGCCATCGCCGCCGCAACGTTCGACTTCGAGCGTGCCGAATCAATCCTTACCGATTACGACGCGATCTCTCCCGGCTCGCCCATCGCCCTGCTCGAAACCGGCCGTGCCATGTCCGAAGCGCGCCAGTATGAACAGGCCGCCGATTTCCTGCGCCGTGCGGCCGTGCGACAGCCGAATCTCGCCGCGCCTGTCATCGAACTGGGCCTCGTGCAGTTGCAGTCCGGACACGATGCCGGCGCGCTCGAAGCCCTCGAAAAGGCCTTCACGCTCGATCCGTTCAACGTCCGTGCCGACAACAGCCTCAGGCTCATCCGCGAACTCATCACCTGGTCGCGCCTCGAGTCCGAACACTTTGCCGTGCGATACAAGCCCGGCATTGATGAACTCCTCGCGCGTGAGATGCTGCCGATCCTCGAACGCATCCACGCCCGTGTCGCCGGAAGCGATCCCGGCGGCATCGACCACACGCCCGCCCAGCCCACGCTCATCGAACTCATGCCCGACCACCGCTGGTTCGCCGTGCGAATCGCCGGCATCTCACAAATCCACACCATCGCCGCCGCAACAGGACCGATCATCGCGATGGAATCCCCGCAGGAGGGCCCCGGCCACAGCGTTGGCGTCTATGACTGGCCACGCGTCATTCAGCATGAATACACGCACACCGTCACGCTCTCGCGAACCAACAACCGCATCCCGCACTGGTTCACCGAAGCCGCGGCCGTGTATCTCGAAGACGCCCCGTGGGATTACGCGCGATGTCGTCTGCTGCACGAGGCCTATGCGGCCGGGGCGCTCTTTGATATGGATGAGGTCAGCCTTCGCTTTGTTCGCCCCATCCGACAGACCGACCGCGCACAGGCCTACGCCCAGTCCGCGTGGATGTATCAGTTCATCGTCGAGCGCCACGGCCACCGCGCCCCGCTCGACCTCATGGACCTCTACGCGCAAGGCGTGCAACAGGATGAAGCGCTGCGCCGCACGCTCGGCGTCGGACAGGCCGCGTTCTTTGAGAGTTTCAAGCCCTGGGCGAAACAGAAACTCCTCGAATGGGGCATGGAACCACCTGAAGGCACGCCGTCGCTGCGCCAACTGATCCTGCGCCATGCGGCCGCCACGAACGCCGAAACGCTCCAGGCCGCGCTCGATCGTCACGTCGCCTCGATCGCACAGCGCACGGCCGTCAGTTCGCGTCCCGTTCCCTTCGCGCCTTCGTTGCCGCAGCCCAGCGATGCGCACATCGAAGCCTGGCTCACCGAGCATCCCGCGCATCCTGAACTGCTCGAACTGGCCGTGCAGAGCGCCCTCAGACGCGCCGGCGACCAGCCCACGCCAGAGATGATCCCGCTGCTCGAGCGCTACGCGGCCGCACGATCAGTTGACCCCATGCCGCATCGTCACCTCGCACGGCTGTATCTGGGCGGCGCTGGGGATGGCCCGGCCGCGGCGATCCCACACCTTGAATATCTCGACGCGCGCGAGCAGCACTCAGGCGCCTACGCCATCGAACTCGCCCGTCGCCACGCCGCGCTCGAACAGTGGGAAAGCGCCAGCGCCCGCGCGGAACGCGCCACGCAGATCGCCCCATTCAGCGCCCCATACCGCGAGTTCGCCGCCACCATCGCCCTCAAACGCGCCGACCGCGACACCGCCCTCCGACACATCGAGGCCCTGATCCTCATCGAACCCCACCGCGACCTCCACCAGCGCCGACTCGAAGCGCTCAAGGCGCAGATGGGCGGGTGAAGAACTCCCCCAATTCGCCAAACACCCCCGGGAGGACTCGAACCTCCGACCGACGGATTAGAAATCCGTTGCTCTGTCCAGCTGAGCTACGGGGGCCAATCACCCAAGTCTATGTGGAAATCCTGGTCCGCGTGGATCGCGCGTCGGTTCCGCCGCGTCCGCCAAGCCTCTCCGCGCCCTTCCGCGAACTCCGCGGTGAATCGGAGGAGGAGCTTGTTGGGTGCTGAGGGCTGGGTGCTGGGTGCTGAGGGCTGAGGGCTGAGTGCTGGGTGCTGAGATCTGAGATCTGCGCTTCGACCTCTCAACTCTCTCTCACGTCCCCGCCATCACCTTCCGATACCACGCCATCGTCTCTTCAAGGCCCGCGCGCAGGTCGGTGATCACCGAGTACCCGAGCAGCGTCTTCGCCTTGGCGATGTCCGCCACCGAATGCGCCACATCACCCTCGCGCGCATCGGCGAACAGCGGCTCAACATCGCCCACGCCCGCCAGAGACGCCATCTCCTTCGCCAGTTCCAGCACCGACACGCGATGTCCCGTGCCCACGTTGATCACTTCCCCGGCCACGCGCCCCGCATCCACCGCGCCCGCCAGCAGCGTCGCCAAAACCGCGTTGCCCACGAACGTCATGTCCCGCGTCTGCGAACCATCCCCAAAGATCATCGGTGGATGACCCGCGAGCAATCTCGACGCGAACGACGCCACCACGGCCGCATACGCCGAGTCCGCGCTCTGCCGCGGCCCGAACACGTTGAAATATCGCAGCGTCACGCCCGGCAGGCCGTAGGTCCGATGCCAGACGCTCACGGCCTGCTCGGCCGCGAGTTTTGAAAGTGCATACGGCGAGACGGGCGCGGGCTGTTGCGTCTCAACTCGCGGCATGACCACGCTGTCGCCATAAACGGACGATGATCCCGCGAGCACCACGCGCGCCCCGCGCGCCCGCGCGGCCTCAAGCACACGCACCGTCCCCGTCGCGTTCACCGCCCACGTCCGCCCCGGCTCATCGACCGATCGCGGTACGGAGCCCATGGCCGCAAGATGAAAGACAACCTCGGCCGACTTCATCGCCTCGCGCAGCGACGCATCATCGAGGATGGAGCCATAGATGAAGGTGATCTGCTCGGGCTCGAGTTCGATGTGCATCTCAAGGTGCGACAAGGTCGAGTTCGACAAGTCGTCGATCACCGACACCACCGCGCCGAGGGATAGCAACGCATCAACCAGATGCGAGCCGATGAACCCGGCTCCGCCAGTCACGCACACGGACCGGCCCTGGTAATGCTTCCGCAGCCGCGCAACCACATCGGCGGGAAGTCGCATGCGGGATGATCGTACACCCCTTCCGCCCCCCGCGTCGGCGGGCGTGCCGCGTTGGCTCAGTCGCCTTCGCCTTCGATCTTGCGTTCGATGCGCGGCATGCGCGTCAGGACTCGATCGATCAGGCCGTACTCGAGCATTTCCTTTTCATCGAGCCACTTGTTGCGATCGCAGTCGGCTTTGATGCGATCGGTGGATTGGCCGGTCTGGTGGGCGTAGATCGCATAGATGCGGTCGCGAATGCGGAGCATTTCCTTCGCTTCGATCTCCAGGTCCGTCGCCTGCCCTTCCATCACGCCCGAGAGCAGCGGCTGGTGCAACAGATTTCGCGCGTTGGGCAGGGCGTATCGCTTGCCCTTGGCGCCGCTGCAGGCGAGGATCGACCCCATGCTCGCGGCCTGCCCGATGATGTACGTACACACGTCCGGCTCGATGAAGTTCATCGTGTCGAGGATCGCAAGACCCGACGACACCGACCCGCCCGGCGAGTTCACGTACAGATGCACATCCGCCTTCGAGTCCTCATTCGCCAGAAAGAGCAACTGCGCGATGATGAGGTTCGCCATCTCATCCATCACCGGACCGCCGAGGAAGATGATGCGGTCTCTGAGCAGCCGCGAATAGATGTCGTACGACCGTTCGCCACGGCCGGTCTTCTCAATCACGATGGGAACCAGATATCCGGACATGAGTGAGTCCTTGCGCTCTCGCGCTTCAGGGGGTCGTCGAATCAGGCGGGCACGCCAACTTTGGGCGATGGGCCTTGCGTGAGCACTTCATCCACGAGGCCGTATTCCTTCGCTTCGTCCGCCGAGAAGTACTTGTCGCGTTCAGAGTCGCGCCGCACGCGGTCCACGTCCTGGCCGGTGTGTTCCGAGATGATGCGGATGAGTTCGCTCTTGGCCTTGATGATCTGCTCGGCCTGAATGCGGATGTCTTCCGCCTGCCCGCCGATCCCGCCGTAGGGCTGGTGAATCATCACCTTCGCGTGCGGCAAGGCGAAGCGTTTGCCCTTCTGCCCGGCCGTGAGCAGCACGGCCGCACCTGAATACGCCCGACCGATGCAGTACGTCGCCACCGGCGACGACAGGAACCGCATCGTGTCGTAGATCGCGAGTGTGTCATCCACGGCCCCGCCGGGCGAGTTGATGTAGAAGTTGATGTCCTGTGCCCGCTTCTGGTTCTCCAGATAGAGCATCTGCATCATCACGCGAGCGGCCGAGGCCTGATTGATCTCGCCGATCAGGAAGACGACGCGGTTTTCGAGCAACAGCTCGTCGATGGTCATCTCACGCGTGCGCTGATATGTCACGTTCATGGCTGGCATGTCGCCTCCAGGGGTCTTTGACTGGGCAATGGTAGACCGTCTGTTCCCATCATCGGCGATTGGACCAAAGGGGATGGGGCCGCCAGCCCACGGGATTCGATGAAATCGCAACGGCGCGGCCAAGGAATCCCGCGGCACAACTTGCGCTGCCTCGCCAGATAGCTGTGGATGACGAGTGATTCGATCTGGCGAGGCTGTGTGGCTGTTGACTGCGGACGCTCGCCCCCCGGCACGCCTTGAGGTCGCACCGACAGCCTCCCGTGCCACTGAAGTCGCCAGAGGCGACTTCAGTGCGTTGCGTGTTGAACTGGCAGGTGCGTTCCAGCCAGCGGCGCGCGACGCGAAAGTGCCAACGGCAGACTCGCAACACGCCCGGGCTTCTTATCGCGGGCGGCACGGGTACCGTTGTGTCAACATCATGCAAACGCTGGCCGAGATTCGGGCAATGCTGGAGGCACGGGGACTCCGCCCGCGCCATCCGCTTGGGCAGAACTTTCTCATCGATCACAATCTCATCGCGAAACTCGTGGACACGGCCGGGGTTGGGGCTGGCTCAGTCGTGCTGGAAGTCGGGCCGGGGACGGGGACGCTGACGGATGAACTGCTCGCGCGGGGATGCCGCGTGGTCGCGTGTGAGCTTGATGCGGGTCTGGCGGCGCTGCTGCGGGAGCGGTATGCGCTCGTGTTGGATGGATCGGCACAGTCGCGCGGTAAGCAAGGCTCTACAGACCCGCAGCGCGTCAGAGAGGCAGCCGGGACGCCCGCCCTACCGGATCCAAGGGCCGAGGCAGGCGGGACGCCTGCCCCACCGGATCCCAATATGCACAGGCGAGACGCCCGTGCCACCGACTCACAGGGCGGGACGCCCGCCCCACCGGATGCGAAGCGTGGCAGCCTTCAACTCATCGAGGGCGACTGCCTCGCGGACAAGCACACGCTCGCCCCGGCCATCGTCGAGGCGATCGGCGAGGCGCCGTTCTCGCTCGTGGCCAATCTGCCCTACGGTGCCGCGACGCCGCTGATGATGACGCTCCTGATCGATCATCCACGATGCACATCCATGTTCGTCACCTTGCAGCGCGAGGTCGCCGACCGCCTTCGCGCCAAGCCCGGCACGCGGGACTACGGCCCGCTCTCCGTACTCGCAAGCAGCCTCGCCCGTGTCTCGCTGATCGCCACGCTGCCGCCGGAGTGTTTCTGGCCCCGGCCGGATGTGACCAGCGCGATGGTCGGTCTGGTGCGTCGCGACGATCCGCTGACGGATGATCCGCGGGCGCTGGCCGTGTGCTGCAAACGGCTGTTCGGGCAGCGTCGCAAGCAACTCGGGAGCATTCTCGGGCGTGAGGTGGCGTGGCCGTCGGGGGTTGAGCCGACGGCGCGGGCGGAGTCGCTGGAGGTTGAACAGGTCATCGCGCTGTGCCGTGCGTTGGTGACTACCGTGGATGGCTGAGATCGCGAACCCTCGGGCATGACTCAACCCCACGACGAACACGGCGCCTCACCCGACACGCGCACGCTCGCGGCGAACCTCGAACCCGCGCTGCGCGCCGCGTGCGAAGGACGACTCTCCGACATCGAATGGTTCACGTCAACTTGGCAGCGCGGCGGCTCAGCCACGGGTGCGGCCGTGTGGACACGAGACGATGGCACGCAAGCCCCCGCCATCGTCAAGATCCCCGTCGGACCCGTCGAGTTTGACTGGACGAGCCGACTCGGGCGCGACGGCCACGGCTCCCCGACGCCACGCGTCTACGCCGCAGGCAACGCACTCGGCGGATATGACCTCGGGTGGATCGTCATGGAGCGCATCGCCGGACGACCACTGGCCAACAACCTCACGCCCGAGGCGCTTGAGGCGTTGCTCGCGGCCGTGGCGGAGTTCTATGTGCGGGCGGCGCAGGACCGGCCTGTCGGCCCGGCCCCTCGCGCCCCGGATTTGGAGCACATGTTGTCCAAAGCGCGGCAGGTGGTCAAAGACGCGGCCATCGACAACGCGCAGCACTGGAACGAATCCCTCAAGCGCGTCCAGCGGGCGCTGTCCAAACTCGACAAGTTCTGGTCGCAGCGCCCCATCGACACCTGGTGTCACGGCGATCTGCATCCGGGCAACGCCCTGGTGCGCGATGATGGCGACACATGCGTGTTGATCGACCTCTCGCACGTTCACGCGGGCCACTGGATCGAAGACGCCGTGTACCTTGAGAAGGTGTATTGGGGCAAGCCGGAGGCACTCGGCGGCATCAAGCCCGTCTCCGCGCTGGCCAAATGCTGCCGCGAATGCGGCATTGCGACAAACCTCGACTACGCAGCGCTGGCGAGCGTGCGTCGGGTGTGCATCGCGGCCATGGTTCCGCTGCATCTGGAGACTCAAGGCCACCCGAAGTTCATGGCCGCGGCTCTGGAACAGTTGGATCGTTCTCTGGGAAACCTTGGAGTTTAGGGATACACCGAATCGGCAAGGCCGGCGCTTGCATTGGACGTTTCGAGGGGAAAGATTCCCCGAGGTCCGGCCGGGCGGTCGGTCGAACTGGTCGGGTCTTGTTGCAGGGAAAGGAACCCCATGGATCTCTATCAGCAGCTGCGGGAACTGGTGTCGTCGGCTGAGGAAGATTACCGCAAAGCCGAAGGCGGCAACAAGGCGGCCGGCACGCGAGTTCGTAAGATCATGCAGGAGATCAAGACCAAGGCGCAGGAGATTCGTGCGGCCATGCTTGATTCCCGGGGCGATGAGAAGAAGGAAGGGTGAATCTCGATGTCGGCCGTATCAGGACATCTTTCGCCAGGGGGCGCCCGCGAGGCCTCGGAGCGCACGGAAGACCGTGCGCCGAATCGGTTTCTGTTTGACCTTTCGGGCGTTGATCTGACCAATCGTTCAATCGGCCGCGAGGCGATTGAAAAACTCAATCCTCATCGCGGGGCGATGTCGCTGCTGGATTATGTGCTGTGGGTCGGCCCGGAGCATCGTCAGTCGGTGGCGCTCAAGCAGGTGCGGGCGGATGAGTTCTGGGTTCCGGGGCACTTTCCGGAGATGCCGCTGCTGCCTGGCGTGCTGATGATCGAAGCGGCGGCGCAACTCGCGTGCTATGTCTTCAACGATCGTCGCAAGAAGAACTTGATCGCGGCGTTCCTGCGGATCGAGGATGCCTCGTTCCGATCGAGCGTGGCGCCGGGCGATGATCTGCTGCTGCTTTGTCAGGAGGTTGTGTACGGGCGTCGGCGGTTCATCGTGGACACGCAGGGCATCGTTGGTGATCGTGTGGCGTTCGAGGCTCGGCTGAGCGGGATGGTCCTTCGCGAGAACGCGGAGGAGTAGGCCCGCATGATCGCGCCGCACCCGCTCGTCTTTGAACCCATGGTGTTTGAGAAGGTCTGGGGCGGACGTCGGCTGGAGCGATTCGGCAAACGCCTGCCGCATGGCGCGTTGTTCGGCGAATCGTGGGAAGTCGCGGACCTGGCCGTCACGTCCACGTCCGGCGCGGGGGGGGGCGAGGCGAAGTCCATCATCGCCAATGGACCGCTGCGCGGGCGGACGCTGGCCGACGCGATGCGCATGTGGAACCGCGCGATGCTCGACGACGCAAAACCCGCGGGGTCGTTTCCACTGCTGATCAAGTATCTCGATGCGCGGGAGCACCTGTCCGTGCAGGTGCATCCGAGTCCGGCGTATGCGGCCGTGCATCCCGATGCGCATCTCAAGACCGAGTGCTGGTATGTTCTCGATGCGGAGCCGGGGTCTGTGATTTTCAAAGGGTTGCGGGCGGGCGTGATGCGCGC
>CAZTPJ010000010.1:0-64920 GCA_964614515.1 uncultured Phycisphaeraceae bacterium
CGCTAGGTTCAGGTCCTAGTGGGAGTAAAATCCCGTGGAGGTTCGACTCCTCTCATCCGCACTTTCCCCGGCCGGGCTGATGTCCGGCCGGGTTGTTTTTTGTCCGCGCGGCGGCGCGATTGGCTTGGTAGTGACGCCAGACTTTGCGAAGGCGGCCGACAGTCGATACTCTGGTGCCATGCACGCTGCGTCGATCCCGTGCCGTTTGGGATGTATCAGTCACACCAGGAACACCGTCCATGGATAAGGCACAAGCCGACAAGATCAAGTTGATCGGAGCGATCGTCATTTTCGCGATCGCGGCCATCGTGATCGGCATTCAACTCTTCGGCGGACCACCCGCGCCATCGCGACCTTCGAGCGCCACGCCACCCACCGAGTCTGACTCGGAGCAGCCGCAGGAACCTGTGCAGCCTTCGACGCGACAGTTGGCGCCGTCGTGAACCACTTCCGCGGACGCACCCACCTCGATCCACCATGGCACTGCTGATCGCCGGCATCGACGAAGCGGGCTACGGCCCGATGCTTGGGCCGTTGTGCGTTGGACTGAGCGTGTTCCACGTAGCTGGAGCCGGGCCGGACGATGCCATTGACCTGTGGTCGCGGCTGTCGCGCGGCGTGTGCCGAACACCTGGCGATGCACGAAGGCGCATCCCCGTCGCGGATTCAAAGAAACTCAAGGCCGGCGGTTCAATCGCGGAACTCGAACGCACCGCGTTGTGCTTCCTGGCGCAGACCAATCGGGAACCGACGACCGATGTCGATCTCCTCGACACGCTCGGCGCCTCGATTGCTTCGCGCGACTGGTATTGTGGCGATCCACGCCCGATTCCGGCCGAGGCCGCGATCAATGAAATCAGGACCGCGTCAAACCTGCTTCGCACGGCCATGGCCGGGGCTGGCGTGGACGTGTGTTGCCTTCGTTGCACGAGCCTTGATGAGCGTGCGTTCAATTCACTGATCGCCAGCGCGGGGACCAAGGCCGCGTGTACGCAGATGTGCCTCGGCGGCCACCTGCGCCGCATCTTCGAACTCGCACGCGCTGAGCCGCACGCCGCACGCCCGGCGCAGACCACACATGTCCATGTCACGTGCGACCGCCTTGGTGGCCGTACGACGTATGCCACGCTGCTTCAGATCGAGATCCCGGATGCACACATCGCCACGATCGATGAGTCGCCTGAGGCGAGTCGATACGCGGTGGATGCTGATGGCGTGTCAGCCGTTGTCGAGTTTCGCGTCAAGGCGGAGGATGCGTCGCTGCCTGTGGCACTGGCGTCGATCCTCGCGAAGTACACGCGCGAACTGGCCATGAATCGCTTCAACGCCTATTGGCGGACGCGGTGTCCGCACATCAAACCCACGGCCGGGTATGTCACCGACGCCCGGCGTTGGCTTGAGGACATCGCGGGAATCGCGACGAAGGACGAAGTCGCGGCGATGGTGCGCACGCGATGACGGCGTGCGCGGGCGAGTCACATGTGGCATCCCGCGACCGGATCGACATCGGAACGAAAACCGGGCCGGCCATCGTGACGGCCGGCCCGCGTGTTCGCTGTCAAGCCGCGGTCAAGGACACCCCGCACTAAACGCATTGCCAAAGCACAGGAAATCGAAGATATCGCACATGTTCGGCCCCGTGCTCACATCGCAGTTGCAGGCGTACGGATCGCCCGCCGAAAAACGATTGCCAAAGCACAGGAAGTCGAAGATGTCCAGCACGCCCGGCCCGGTACTCGTGTCACAGTCGGGGTAGCACGCATCGCACGCCTGCCACTTGGCGATGCTGTTGGCCGTGTTCGGCCCGGCCATCGTGAAGCCCCCGCCGATGAACAGCCCACGCCCCTGGCCGTCATCGTGCTCAACCATGATCGACACGGTCGTGATGGACGGGTGGGACAACCCACCGTCGAGGTCCCCCCACTGCGTTCCGTTCCATGACGCGACGCGCCCGAAGGGGATGCCTCCGGCCGTGGCGAACGACCCGCCGACAAAGAGTTTTTCGCCGCTGCCTTCGCCGTCATCGAACACGGCCAGCGCTGAACCGGTGCTGTCAATGCCCGGCCCGGGCGGCGCGGACCACATGGAACCATCCCACGCTGCAATGCGTTCGACATTGAGCGCCCCGGCCTGCGTGAAGTCGCCGGTGGCCCACAGTTTCATGCCCGAGCCATCATCAAACGGCGTCATCGCATTGACTCGCGTCAACCCACCGTCGAGTCCCGGCCCCAGCGCGTGCCACGCCGTGCCATCCCATCGCGCGATCAACGTCGCGGGTGTGGTTCCGGCCGTAGTGAACCGACCGCCGACGAACAGCGATGGGCCGTTGCCATCATCATGGATCGTGAAGCAGTTGACGGTTCCGCCTACGACGCCTCCGCCCACCGATGACCACGCCGTGCCATCCCACCGCGCGATGGAGACCGTGCCGGGCAGGCTTGGTCCCGCGGCCGTGAACGCACCGCCGACGATCAGCACAGGCGGATTCGGCCCCGCGCCATCTTCATCGAATACAGCCAGTTTGAACCCGGCCTGATTCAACCCTTCCGCCAGCGGCGACCAGGTCGCGCCGTCCCACTTGGCGATGCGATTGGCGGGCAGTCCCCCGGCCGTGTTGAAATTGCCGGTTGCGTAGAGCGCGGGTCCGGTGCCATCGTCATAGGCGATCATGCCGGTGACACGGGCCGTGCCGCCGTTGAATGTCAGGCCAGAGCCGAGGGCTTCAAAGGTTGAGCCGTTCCACTTTGCGATGCTCGCGGCCGGAACGCCGCCGATGGATGGGAACGCGCCGGACACATACAGCGCAGGGCCGTTGCCATCGTCGAAGACCGCCATCTCATTGATGACTCCGGTCGTACCCGGCTGCCCGATGCCTACGGACCACTCGGCCGTACACAGTTGCGCCGCCGCGGAACTCGCGCATGCAAGCCCCGCCACCATGGCCAGCGATCCACTTCGACCACAAACGCTTCGACGCATAACGACTTCCTCCTGAACCCCAATCGAGATGTTCGCGTGATTCCGCCCGGCCGACGCAGCGTCAGCCCCGCTCCTCGCCCTTGAGGCGACGCCACCAGAGTAACGGATCGGCCTCACCTTTGCAAGCCGAAATCCGCTGGTGGCCGGGAGAGAGTCACTGCCAGATCACCTGAATCGACTCCCGGGGGTAGGCTGGGGAACGGCCGGGCGTACCATGACCGATCATGGAACTGATCCTCGGAATCCTCGCGGGGTTGTTCGCGGCGGCGGCAGTCTGGTTGGCCCTTGGTCGCGGGCGTTTGCAGGCGGATGCGGCAGCGGCACGGGCGGAACGCGATGCGGCCATCGGCGAACGCGACCGCATCCGATCAGAGTACGAAGCGCAAGCGAGTGTTCTTCGTGATGTCCACTCCCGCTGCAACACCCTCGAAACACACCTCGCCACGCTCAAGTCCGAACACGCAGCGCAAGCCACCGCCCACGCCGCCGAACTTCAAAGTGCCCACGAACTTCACGCCGAGCGCGTCCGCGCCCTCGAAGCGCGCGAGCAACAACTCAAGCGAGATTTCGCCACACGCGATGCCGAACTCAAGGAACACTTCAAGGCCCTCGCCGCCGACGCCCTCAAAGGCTCCAACGACGCCTTTCTCACCCTCGCGCAGCAGACCTTCCAGAAGCATCAGCAGACGGCCACGGCCGAACTCGACAAACGCAAGACGGCCGTCGATGAACTCATAAAACCCATCGCCGATACGCTCGCGCAGACGCGAACGCGACTCGACGGCCTGGCGGCGACGAGCGACCAACTCAAGGATGAAACCGTCCGCCTCGTCCGCGCACTGGCCAAGCCGGAAATCCGCGGACGCTACGGCGAGATTCAGCTTCGCCGCGTCGCGGAGATCGCGGGTATGCGGCCGTATTGCGACTTTGATGAACAAACGTCGCAGCGTGACGATTCCGGCCAACTCAAGCGGCCGGACATGATCGTCAGACTTCCGAACGATCGCGTGATCGCCGTGGACGCGAAGGCGAATTTGCAGGCGTTTCTCGAGGCGGCGAATGCCAAGACGCCGGAAGAACAGGAAGCGCATCTTGAGCGATTCGCCCGCCACGTTTCCGATCAGGTGGCCGCGCTCTCAAGGAAGCAGTACTGGGCCGAACTCGAGGGTTCGCCGGAGTTTGTTGTGATGTTCGTTCCCGGCGATCAGTTTCTCGATGCAGCCCTGGCCCGCCGCCCGGACTTGATTGAAAAGGCGGCGGAACAGAACATCATCCTCGCAAGCCCGAGCACGCTGATCGGGCTGCTGCGGGCGGTGGCCGTGGGCTGGCGTGAGCGGAGCCTGGAGGATCAGGCTCGCGAGTTGTTCAACCTGGGCAAACAACTGCACGACCGCGCGGCCGTGGCATTCGAACACGTCGCGGGTCTTGGCAAGGCGATCGAACAGACGGCGTCGCGGTACAACGACATGCTCGGTTCGTTCGAGTCGCGTCTGCTCCCCGCGATCAGGCGGTTCGACGCATCGCCGGCCAAGAGCGGGAAGGAACTACCCGACCTTCGCACCGTAGATGTCAATCTTCGCAGGCCGACGCTTGAACTGCCGGGCGGAGAAGGTGCGTAAAAAGTGACGCCTGTGCCGCTGCACGTCGGATGCGCCGAGAGGCAGGCGGGACGCCTGCCCCACCGGATCCAAGGCAAGCGGGACGCCTGCCCCACCGGGTCCAAGGCAAGCGGGACGCCTGCCCCACCGGATCCAAGGCAGGCGGGACGCCTGCCCCACCGGATCCTTGGGACTTTGCAGACTCGCCCTTGCTCAGCCGATCGGCTCGAGTTCCCCCGTGCGATGCTGCATCTGGGCCTTGAGCCGAAGCAGGATCGACGAGTGCATCTGGCTGACGCGAGACTCCGACAGGTCCAGCGTCGCCCCGATCTCCTTCATCGTCATGCCTTCGTAGTAGTACAGGATGACGATGAGTCGCTCGGCCCGCGAGAGGCCTTTGGTGATCAGTTCGCGCAGGTCTTTCCGCTGGAGGACGCGAAGCGGGTTCTCGTCGGCCTCATCATTGGCCACGTCCAACTCGCGAACTTCCTTGGACCCGTCGTTCTGCGTGTACTTCCGCGTGATGGAGATCGTCGAGACCGTGGATGAGTCGCGTTTGATCTTGTCGAACTCCTCACCTTCGACGCCGAGTCGCTGCGCGACCTCGAAGTCCGTCGCGGGACGGCCGGTCTCCATTTCGATGTGCTGGCGGGCGGACTCGACCTTGGCCGTCCTGTGCCGCACGAGCCTGGGAACCCAGTCCATGTTCCGTAGTTCGTCGAGGATCGCCCCGCGTATGCGCGGTGCGCAATACGTTTCGAATTTCACCTTGCGGTCAAGGTCATAGGCGTCGATCGCGTCCATCAAGCCGAACTGTCCGGCCGACATCAAGTCTTCGATGTCCACCTCGTCGGGCAGGCGTGCGTAGATCCGCTCCGCGTTGTACCGCACGAGCGGCAGGTACTTTTCCATCAGGAAATTGCGGATCTCGTGCGACTGGCTCGCGCGATACTCCAGCCACACGTCGTGGATGGGCATCGCCGCATACGGCGATTGCTCGATGGAACCTACCGCGTGTCGCACTGGGTATCTGTTCCTGCCTCGGCCGCCGGACCTTCGCGCCATTCGAATCGTTGCCATGGGTCGCTCCTTGACCTTCCTGTCGTGCCATTGCGCGAGGCTCATTGACCTCACGATGCACCTGCTGCTGGACTCAACCTTCCCTGTTGAACCTCGATCAGTATACAGACCAACTGACCTGTCAACCAGTCAACTACGCAAAACCTTTATGCCGCTCGCGCCACTCGCGAAGACTGCGACTCCGCTGCTTCCGTCGGGGAAGACTCCGACGGTTCTGACGACTCTGATGATTCTGACGATTGTGACGACGCGAACTGTGTCCCCACGGCCGCTCGCGCCACCGCCCCCACCACGAGGCCCGCCACATAGCACGCGATCATCGCGATCAGCGAATGCTTGAGCACCACCGTTGCAGGATTCCCCGCCGCAAGACCCGCGACGATCGCCATCGCAAAGCCCGTCAATCCCAGGCACGCGGCGATCAGTTTGTCAGGAACGGCAAGGTTCGGCACGGCTCCCTCCGCATGGCCTTTGATGAGCCATCCCTCGGCTCAGGCGGTAGGACAATCGTGAAGCCCGCCGGTTCTCTCACCCTGGGAAGAGTCCCCACATCACATCGGGAGACAACTCACGTTCAATGATGACGACCGTGCCGGTCGCACTGCTTCACACGCGCAACTGTGCAAGTCCTTGATGAACAATGGGATAAGCCAAATGGACCGATCATGCCGCGCAGGTCCATCGCGCATCCTGCACGCCGCGATTCATCTCTCGCATCGCTCGACTGATTCGAATGGGGCAAACGCCTCAGGACGTAGCCATGCTGCAAGACCCGGGGAGTCCCCCCCCTTTTTTGCGGCGTATGCACTCGATTTGCATCGCAGCGGGCGAATCACGCCGACGTAGCCGACAGATGCTCGCCGAGGATCAAACTCGCGAGCCGATCACCACGACCCACCTCAAGATGATCCGGCACATCCTGTCCCGTCGTGAGGTAACTCAGCCGCAGATCAATCGCACGCGCCGCCGACAACAGCACGCCGAAGTTCGCCGCTTCATCCAGTTTGGTCAGCAGCAGTCGATCCGGCCCGGCCGTGGCGAACTGTTTGCCCGCTTCCACCAGCGTCGTTCGTGAACTCGTCGCCGCGAGAACCAGATGCGTCTCGTCCGGATCGGCCGCGGCGAGGATCGCGCGAAGTTCTTCCATCGCCGAAAAATCCCGCGGCGGACACCCGGCCGTATCCATCAGCACGATGTCGCACGCCGCCAGCGACTCCATCGCCGCCCGAACGTCGCGCGGCGAAGCGCACACGCGAATCGGCACGCCGATGATCGTCGCATACAGCCGCAGTTGATCCACCGCGCCAAGTCGCAGCGTGTCACCCGCGATCACGCCCACCGACTTCCCGTGCCGAAGCGTGTATCCAGCCGCCAGTTTCGCCAGCGTCGTCGTCTTGCCAACGCCCGTCGGGCCGATGAGCGAGATCACATACGGCCGATCGCCGCGCCCCCCACGACCCCCACCACCCCCACCACCGCGGTCAATCGCCGGCAGATCCAATGCCCCCGTTTCGCTCGTGGGGATCAGCGACGCCAATCGCTGACGCACGGCCTCGCGCACGCGAGGTCCATCGGTGAGTTCCTCTGGTCGCAGCGAGTCTCGCACGGCCGCGATCACCTCATCCGCGATGTCCGCGCCGACATCCGCCTCAAGCAATCGCAGGTAATGCCCCACAAGTTCATCGCGATGTCCGCGCACGGCGCTGAGCGGGTCAGCCCCGCGCAGCGACGCCTCGCGCGTGGTCAGAAGCACCTGGCTGACGAGGCGTTTGAGCGAGCCGAGTTCTGCTTCGATGCCGCTGGCCGTGCTGCGCCCTTCACCCACGTCCGACGAGACTCTGATCGGGGCCGGTTCCGCCTTGATCTGGACCGGCTCAGTGGGCTGATCCGTCAAAGGTACGGCCGTATACGCCTTGCGGAGTCGATCGTGGCGTGAGGGCGGTTCGGGCGTCGGGTCTTCAGGGGCCGCCGCGATAACTTCGACGACCTGTCGCCCGCCGAACCCGGCCACACCCCCTGCGCGAACACTGCGCGTCCGGAGGATCAGCGCATCGGGGCCGAACTCCCGTTTGGCCATCGCCAGGGCTTCGGCCATCGTGGAAGCCTTGAAGGTTCGATGCGTCATGGGACTGGCTCGCACTCCGCGTGGCCGTCAGTCGGTGACGAGGCGACCCCTCCGGGGCCGATGACCACGCTATCCATTCGGCGGGACAGGGTGGCCAGGGACAGTGGATCACGGCCTGCGCAGAACAAGCGCAGAGAGCGACGGGGAAGGGAAAGAGCTGCGCTGTGGACAATCTGTGGCGAGATAATGACGCGACGAAGAGTGGAGCATCAAGCAACGACCCATCAAGCATCGCCCTGTGGCGATCCCGCCGAGCCGCCATGCGAGCACGACAACCGCAAAGTCTGTCGCATCCGGTGGTGCGGGCGTCCCGCCCGCCTCCGTTGCGTGTTCGACGCCGGAGGACTCGACTCACCATCGTTCGCGTAAGCAATCTCGCGGTCGCGCTTCCTCGCCTACAGAGTGCCGTGGCCACAGTTCGATGTGGCCACGCGGGACATTCCGCAGTCCGGACCTTTGACCACCATCCATCGACTCCTCCCGGCCATCCAGAGCGAAGGCGACGGCACCCGGTGTATTCTAATCAGGTAGTACCGAGATATCCGAACCACACTCTTTCGCTCGCTGTACCAGGGCAATGAGGCCCCCCACGGTGCATACATATGCTTGCTTGGATCAAATGCATAGCACTGAGCGCAGGTCACTTTCAAGATCGGCAAGCTCCGGTACCGCAAAACGCGTCTCAGTATAATAATCATGAATGCGAGGTAGCATGCGGCACTCTTGCTTCTCGACTTCGCGCATCAACGTCTCGTGGACGGCAATCGATAAGTAGACCGTCATGCGAGGCCTGCCTTCGTCATTCAGGATAGCGACTTCTAGTGCCATGCCGCAGATCCCGGATGTGCTGTGATGCATTCCCCCCAAGACTCCACAATGATGGTCACGGTCGAAGTCCTTGATTGCCGGGTTCCGTGGCCACAGTTCGATGTGGCCACGCGGGATACTCCGTGCTCCGGACTTTTGCCCACCATCCATCGACTCCTCGTGGCATCCGGCATGACTTCGAGAACCGACACCCCGGAACACCAAGATCGGCGGCCGATCTTGGTGGCACGACGGAGCATCTCAATGCCACCCCGCCTGTCGCCATGCTGTCCATGCTCAGACAGAGGGCCATTCCGCAATGTGGTCGCACTCGAATTCAATTCTCCCTTCGGGGGCAGCACCGAAGTCAAATCGCACTTTCCATCTACCGTTCTCGATCTCCTGCACCTCCCCCGAGAAGAGCAGCGGTTGTCCCACGTATTCGCCATAATCGAAGTCCATTCTTAAATGCGTAATCAACTTGAAACACAGGCAGAGGCTTCGCACCGGAAGACCAGGCAAGGCTAGATCCAGAAGCAGATCGTCGTCTGTCCAGGAAACAGAGCGGACCTTTGCGTCTCCGAGTCCTTGCTCGACAACTTGTCGAATCGCGGTGTTCATTTATCTCCCTCTGGGTGTGCTGGGCGTCGGCGGGGTGGCATTGAAATTCTCTCTCGTCGTGCCACTATGATCGGCCGCCGATCTTGGTGTTCCGGGGCGGCCGTTGTCGCGGTGAATCGTCATCGTGTCTCTTCGCTCACGAGAGTCTTCGCTCGCTTCGCAGACGTGAACCGCCGACGTGTGGACGCCCAGAACATCAAGATCGAAGCGATCGTGATGGCACGAATGTGCATCCACACCGGACGCCCCACCCTTAGGTTTCCCTCCGCATGACGTTGTTCGTTATTGTTCACGCGAACTCACGGCCGCATCCTCCCACACCACCAAGGCCCCCAACGCAGAGGCCCCGTTTGGTCAATACACAGTGTCCCAGAAAGACAGGGCCGTGTCAAGTACCCGAGGCTGAAGTTCGTCTCTTCCACGGAACATCATTCGGCGCCATGCGCCGCCGCAATCCCATCGACGCCTGCACGCGATCCGCCGGGTTTGGCGGACTTTCCAAACAAGTACAAAGACCCCGCTACGCGGCCGTGGTGGATGCGGTGGGCATCGGCGGCGATGCCAGCGCCAACGCCTGCACTTCGATCCCGGGTTCAACCTCGTTGTATCCAAGCACGGCCACGTTTGGCACGGCCTGTTCCACCAGTCCGCGCACAACAGCCCGCACCTGTGGCGACGCGAGTACCACGGGCGCGTGCCCGGCCGTGGCCAACTGCTCCAGCGCGCGAACGATGCACGCGGCCACTTCGCTCGCGACGCGCGCGGGCATCGTGAGCGTCGTGCCGCTCGGCCCGCGATCGATATAGCCGCTGATAAGGTCTTCCAGCGATGGATCAAGCGTGACGCACGGCAGGCGCATGGCCGCATCGCGCTGTTGTCCATCGAGTTGCGATTCCGCGGCCGCAATGGTGTACTGCGAACAGATCGTCCGGCGCAGGGCGTGCCGCACATACTCTGTCAGCACATCGAGATCCTTCGTCTTCGTGGCCCAGTCGCCGAGGGTCTCGACGATGGTCTCAAGATCGCGGATGGAGACGCGCTCGCGCAAGAGCGATTGCAGGACTTTGTGCAAGTCGGCTGGCTTGACGATGTTCGGGATGGCCTCTTCGACGAGTTTGGGCGCTCGTTCCTTGAGGCCTGCGATCAGATTGTTAACTTCCTCTCGCGTGAGCATCTCGTGGGCGCGTCGCTTGACCGTCTCGGACAGGTGCGTCGCAAGCACGCTTGTGGGATCGACCACCGTGTAGTTCATCGACTCCGCGCGTTCGCGCAGGGCCGGGTCGATCCACCGTGCATCGAGACCGAACGCCGGCTCGCGCGTGGCTTCGCCATCGATCCGCCCCGACGCCATGCCCGAGTCCATCGCCAACAGCCGCCCTGGCCGGATCATCCCGCGCACCACAGCGTTGCCGCGAATCTTAATTCGATAATCATGCGCCCCCAGTTGCACATTGTCGCGAATGCGAACGGGAGGCATGACAAGACCAAGTTCGGCCGCGAGTTGGCGTCGCACGGCCGTGATGCGATCGAGCAAGTCCCCCCCCTGCGCCGCATCGACCAGCGAGACCAGCCCATAGCCAACCTCAAGTTCGAGCGTGTCCACCTTGAGCAGCGACTCGACCGGCGCCTGTTCAACCACCTGCGCCTGTTCCCGATCAACTCGCTCGACTTCGGCCTTCTTTGATCGCCTCGTGCGGATCATGCTATACGCGAGCAGTCCAAGCCCGCTCGATGTCGCCAACAGCGGAAGCATCGGAAGTCCGGTCAACGAGAGCATCGCCAGGAACACGGCCGTGATAACGAGCCCGCGCGGCTGGCTGATGACTTGATCCGTCAGTTCATCGCCCAACTGCGCCTTGGAGCCGGAGCGTGTGACGATGAGCGCCGCCGCGACTGAGATAATGAACGAGGGCAACTGTGATGTCAGGCCGTCACCGATTGTAAGTCGTGTGAAGACGTCGGCCGTCTGCCCGATGGGCCAGCCCTTGTCGAGAATGCCCACGGCCATGCCGCCGAGGACATTGACAAATGTAATGATGATGCCCGCGATGGCGTCGCCACGGACGAACTTGCTGGCGCCATCCATCGCGCCGAAGAAGTCCGCTTCCTGGCGAATCTCATCGCGCCGGCGGCGTGCCTCGGCATCGTCGATGATCCCCGCGCTCAGGTCGGAGTCGATGGCCATTTGCTTGCCGGGCATCGCGTCGAGCGTAAACCTCGCCGCGACTTCGCTGATGCGCGTTGCGCCCTTGGTCACAACCACAAACTGCACAATGACGATGATCAGGAAGAGTACAATGCCGACAAAGAGCGACTCGCCCGCGACGAAGTTGCCAAAGGCGCCGATGACCTTGCCCGCGACATCCATCGCCTCTTCGGGCGAGGAGGCGTCGGCCGTGAGGATCAGCCGCGTTGACGCGATGTTCAGCACAAGTCGCAGCAGCGTCGTCGCCAGAAGCAGGGAAGGAAACACGCTGAAGTCCAGCGGTTTGTCCATGTAAATTGTTGTCAGCAGGATCACCACGGCGAGACTGATGTTCGCCGAGATCAACAGGTCCATGACCATCGGCGGCAGCGGAACGAGAATCACCGCGAGCAGCGACACAAAGCCGACCGGCACGATCAGGCCGCGATATTCGCGCAGCTTGTATATCCATCCGGGGAGCGTCCCGGAAGCCCTGCCCACGTTTGTCGACGTCGCCTTCGCCACCAGCGCCTCCAGACCTTACATCCGTGCCGACTATGCGGCGCGATTCTCCATTCGATACACAAACGCCAGGATCTCCGCCACGGCCTCATAATGCTCCGGACGAATCTCCTGTCCGACTTCCACTCCCGCAAACAGCGCCCGCGCCAGCGGTGGACGCTCGACCACCGGCACTCCGTGCATCTGCGCAACTTGCCTGATCCGCAGCGCCATCAGGTCCGCGCCCTTGGCCAGCACACGCGGCGCTCGCATCGAATCCGATTCATACCCGAGCGCCACCGCGAAGTGCGTCGGGTTTGACACGACGACGTCCGCCTTCGGCACGGCCTGCTGAATCCGCTGCATCGCGATTTGCTGCGCAAAGCGGAATCGATGCGCCTTCATTTCCGGGTCACCTTCCATCTGGCGTCGCTCATCCTTGACGTCGTGTTTGGTCATCTTCAGGTCCTGCTGATGCTGCCACTTCTGATACACATAGTCAATAATTCCAAGCACCAGAAGCACCAGCAACAACCACAGACACAACTCAACCAACAGCCGTGCGCTCTGTTCAACCGCCATCCACAGCGGCAAGAGCGGCAACGACACGATTCGATGCGACTGCACATGCACAACCGCGACGATCACGAGCAGCACAAGGCACAGTTTCAGCGCGTTCACGCCGGTCTTGACCAGGTTCTTGCGGCTGAACATCCGCTTCAGTCCCGCGAGCGGATTCAGTCGGTCTCCCTTGGGCTTAAGCGGATATAACGTAAGAAGAAGACCGACCTGCGACACTTGTCCGATCAGAGCGGCCGCACCCATCAGAAGGAGGAACGGCACGACCAGCATCGCCGCCTCGCCCATCGCCCACAGAAACGTATCCTGGACTTGATCGGCGCTCAGTGGATCGCCAATCGCCTCGTTGCTGAGGACGCGCTGCATCACCTTTGCAAAGCCCGAAGCGAGCATGCCCGACAGCGCGAGAATGAGCAAGAAGCCGCAGATCAAGTCGATCGCCGCCGAGAGGTCCTGGCTCTTGGCGACCTGCGCCCTGTTGCGCGCTTCAGAGAGCCGGCGCGTTGTCGGCCTTTCCGTGCGTTCGCCCATGTCCTCAGCCATGGCCCCCCCCCTCGGCCGTACGTCCCCACACCCACTCGAGCATCTGGTGCAGCACGCTCTCGGTCTCGGCGAGCTGCGCGGCGTGAATCGTCGCGGATGTCCACGCCAGCACCACCAGGCCGAGCAGGATCTTCATCGCGAACCCCACGCTCAGGATGTTCACCTGCGGCATTGTCTTCGCAACCACGCTCATGCCGATCAGAATCATGAGTACCGACACGACCACCGGCGCCGCCACGCGAAGCGCCAACTCCATCCCCGATGTTAACGTGCCCACGACGAGATTGAGCGGCGCTTCATCCAGTCCGAACGATCCGATCGGCACCGTTTCAAACGTCCGCGCAATCGCCAGGAACAACACATCCAGGCCGCCAAGCGCGATAAAACCAGCCATGGCCGCATAGAACAACAGATTCGCCACGGCCTCCGACTCCGCATCCATTTCGGGGTTGAACACGCGCGCGATGCCCAGACCCATCTGATGCCCGGCGATAGTTCCCGCCATGTCCGCCGCGTACAACGGAATCGACGCGATCAGGCCGATCGATGAGCCGATGAGAAGTTCAGACACCGCAAGCGGCGCGATCGTGAATACGTCAGCACCCGCGGCCAAACCCACCTCCCGGGGCGTCATGGGATAGATGACGGCCGCGAACATCATCGCGAGCATGATCTTGAACCGTCGCGGCACGAGCCGACCCGAGATGAGTGGAGAGAACACAAGCAGACCCGTCAATCGCACGAGCACCAGGCCGTACGGAAGCGCGTGATCCAGGATCGGCTCAAACGAAGGCATGGGAACGTGGGACTCTCCGAGTATCGCGCGGAAGGGGCTAGGGTCATTGCATGGTGAAGAGCATCGCGGCGTATTCCATAAGTTTCATCGCGATCCACGGAATGAGCAGCGCCGCGACGATCACCATGACGAAGATCTTGGGCACGAACGACAACGATTGATCCTGAATGGACGTGATCGACTGCGCGATGCTCACGACAAGTCCCACAAGCACCCCCGCGCCCAGGATCGGCGCGGCGATGCGCAGCGTCATCATCAGCGTTTCCCGCACCAGCAGCAGCGCTTCGTCAGACATGACTCACCTCCGTGCCGCGGTGGCGCGGCCCCTGTTCGGTGTCGTGCTGGGTGGATGCGATAGGCGCGCCGCGTCGCGCATCGTTCCCACACCCTTCACGCTGCCGCCCGCGTCCGACTGGTTTCGGCACGACAAGCAGCAGCAGAATCAGCACGGCCGTGCCCGCGTCGACACCCCTGGCGTCCTGTACAAAACTCTGCATCAGATTGCCCACGACCAGTTGCCACCCATCCACCAGCACGAAAAGCAGCAACTTGAACGGCAGACTAATGAGGACCGGCGGCAGCATCATCATGCTCATCGAGATCAGCAGGCTGGCGATGACCATGTCGATCACGAGGAACGGCAGATACACCCGAAAGCCCATCAGGAACGCCGTCTTAAGTTCGCTGAGCATGTACGCCGGGATCAGCGTAATCATGTCCACGTCCGCCCGCGTGAGGTTTTCAGGCTCGGACGTGTCCACGCCGCGATAGTTCAGGATCATGTACACGCTCGACCAGTTGCCCGTGCGCTCGATCTGATCGAACATGAAGTCGCGCAGCGGCTGTCGCGCACGCTCCCACAGCACGTCATAGTCGCGGATCTCCCCGCGTTCATACGGCCCCACCGCCTCCGCATAGATCCGGTCGATCGTCGGCGTCATCACCAGCAGCGTCATGAAGAGCGCAAGACCCAGAGTCACCTGAGGCGGCGGCAAACTGGCCGTGCCCAGCGCCTGCTTGAGCAGCGCCAGCACGATGATGATCCGCACGAAGCATGTTGTCATCAACATGATCGACGGCACCAGCGTGATGACCGTCAACAGGATCATGATATTAAGCCCGGCCGACAGCCCCCCCTCGCTCTGGGCGCTTTGACCAGTCAGCGCCTGGGCGGCCGAGTTGACGACGGAGAGCGGATTGAGGCTTGACGAAGTTGAGGCATCGCCATCCGTGAACGCCGGCATGACCGCCGTGCTCCACGGCGCGACCATCGGCGGTCCCATGCCCCCCCCCTCGGCATCGGCGCATGCGACCAGCATCGCCGCACAGATCGCGATCCATCGCATCGCGCCGATCATCACGCCGCCCTCCTGGCCGCGGCGAGGCGTGCGCGAAGCGCCTCGGTCGCACGATCCGCCGTCGCGGGACGTGCTCGCGAAGCCGCGGACGCGACGGGTCCAACACGCGCCACAGGCGTCAGCAGTTCTCGGGGAGTCCGTTCCACGGGCATCGTGGCGCGAGCGGACGTCGGCGGGCGCGGCGCAACCATCGGCGTCGCCGGTGAATCTGCGCGACGTGATGCGACAGATGCGGAGGCGGGGCGATGAACGCGGCGCTCCGGGGTCCGTTCCGCGGCCGTATGCGCGCTGTCGAATCGCCCGAGCACAGAGCGGAATCGGCTACCGATCGACTCGCCGTCATTCTCGCGCATCTTCATGACGATCGTGGCAACCTCTTCGGGGTCCGTGATCTCGGCGAGCGTGGTCATGGCGCCGCCGCCAACCCCCATGACGCCGCGGCCATGAGACCGGCAGATCAGCAGCACGCGCCGCTCCACCTTCAGCATGATGAGCGTCTGCCCGCGCCCGAGCGGATACCTCGCCAGGACGAAAACCACGCCCGATGGCGCTCGCCCGCCGGGGCCCATCATGGCCGACAGGCCACCGCGAGCCTTTGCGATTCGACGGCCAATTCCGGCGAGAAGCACGATCAAACCCACGACGCCCGCAAGCGCCGCCAGCGTCCGCCCAAGGCCTCCGCCCGCAACAACCTCGGTTGAACCCGCGTCGCCCCCCCCCGACTTGATCCCCCCCCCCGACAGCGGCATCAGCGTCTCGCGGTTCGTGGTCGAAGGAAGCCGTCGCTCGGCGTCAGGCTCAGCCCCCGCGCGAGTCGCGTCGCGCACACCTGGCACGGCCTCCAGCGGCGGGCCTACCACTTGCCCCGCCGTGGAACTCGCCACGTACAGCACACTCGCCACCACGACTCGAAGCATGTTCACTGGCATATCGCCTTCCTGGCCGCCCGTCCGGATTCCACCGGACCTCTTCACGCAAGTCACCAACCCACCCAGCACCCAGCACTCTGCACTCGCTCACGCCGCCGCTTCGCCCGTCAAGCCCGCGAGCCCCGAGTCAAGAATCTCATTCACCCGCACGCAGAAGTTGTCGTTGAGCACCAGCACTTCGCCGCGCGCCACCGGACGATCGTTCACGTAGACATCCACCGGATCGCCCGCGAGTTTGTCCAATTCAACCACGGAACCATCAGCAAGCCGAAGCACATCCTCGACGAGCATGCGCGTTCGACCCAGTTCAATCTTCACGCGAAGGTTGACATCGCCGAGCAGTTCGATGGCGCGGGGATTCACGGCCGTGCCGCTCTTGCCCAGCGGCGGCAGTTTCAGCGACACGGGTTCCTGCGCCCCGCCGTCATCGGGTGTTTCCTCGATTTCGGCCGCGACAGTGGCGGCATCCTCAGGCGCTGAGGCGGAAACCTCAGGCTGTGGCGTACCGGTCTGGTCCTGCTCATCCGACATCCCGACCTCCTCACGACACATGGCGACCCGACACTCGAACCCGCCGCGGAGCGGCAGGCCACCCGGAGACCCGCCGTAGAGTGGCGGGCCGTCCGGCGAGCGTTCCCATCGGCCGCGAGTGACGACCACTCGGATATTTCGCGCGATGTGTCAGAGGTTGCGTCGCGCGGGGCAAACTCCGCGCCGTCCGCGCAACACTCGCTGCGTCCCGGATAACTCAATCCGTCGGGAAACCCTCGCAGCGTGAGATAATCACCCGCTCCACCAGGTACTGACCCGACTCGTCCTTCCCGAACAACTCATTGGCCAACACGGTGAACTGCCGATTGAGCGTCCGCAGGTCAGGCTCCTTCAAGTGCGCATGATTCGCGCGGCGGATCACCTGGTTCGCTCGCTCCTTGATCTCCGCGGCACGGCGTTCAAGTTCCGCCTCCACGGCCGCGAGGTTCCTCGGACGCACCTTCAGGTGAACCTCCGTCTTCCAGACCCAGACCTTGCCGGTCTGCATGTTCTGGAAGATGTCATCGACGAAGAGCAGTTCAACATCCTCCTCGTTCCCAGCCTGTTCCAACCCCTCGAGTCCCTCGGCGCTGGTGGAAGAAGGACCGCCTGAGAACATGAAAACGACGGCCACGATGGCGATGGCTTCAATGACCATCGCGCCGCTGACGAGGCCAATGAGTTTGACCGGCGACTTCTTCGCCGGTGCTTCCTGGGTTTCTGGTTCAGCGGACATGGTCCCTCCTCGTGGTCCGAAACGTGTGTGATCCCCGCGCGCACCCGATGCGCCGGTGCGCAGGGGCGTCCTGTGGGTTCATCGGCGCGCGTGGCGAAGCGTTGCACGCGCGATGCGTCGCGGCGGATCATCCGGACCGTCTGTGACGGTTGCGCCGCCCCACGTTCCGGCGCGATTATCGGCCGATCACGAGCAACTGTTGCAGCAGTTCATCCGTCGTACGGATCACGCGCGACGAGGCCGAATAGCCCGTCGACGTCAGGATCATGTTGATGAACTCACGCCCAAGGTCCACGTTCGACTGCTCGAGCGAGCCGCTCACCAGTCGTCCCGCGTTGAGCGAGGCCGGGCTGAGCACCTCCGGTGGTCCCGAGTTTGATCCTTCGCGGAAGAAACTCCCGCTCTCGGCGATCAATCCGCCGGGATTGCGGAACACGCCCAGCGCAACGCGGCCAAGCGGCTGCACCGTCGCGTTGCTGAACGATCCCAGAATCGTCCCATCGGCGTCGACGGAGTACTCTTCGAGCGTGCCGCTCTCGCGCCCGTCGCGGAACGTCGCGATCACCTGTGATTGTTGATCGGCCGTGGCCGTGAGTTGCCGATCGCCGTCGGCGAACTGGATCGCGAACGCCAGGGGAGTGACAGCGCCTGTGCCGGGGCGATCGATGGCGAGTTGGATCGGCTCGGTGTTGAGCAATCGTCCCTGGGTATCAAACGAGAGCAGTCCCGTGCCCAGGCGTCCGCCCACGTCGGCGTCGTCGATCGAATCGGCGTAATACCTCCACGTCGTGCCGATGCTCGAACTCGACTCATACACGAGCGTCAATCCGGCCGTCACCCGTGCGCCCAGCGAATCAAACACCTCATACACCGTTCGCACCGATTCACCATCCGCGCGTTGCACTTCGCTGGCCGCAAACGGCAGTCGCACCAGCGAGCCGGCCGCGTCGATCAATCGCAGCGCCGCGGCCGGCACATCCAGCGCGTTCGCCGCGCCCGTGTGCCCGGTAATGGCGATGGCGCCAGTCTCCGCGTCGAGCGCGGCGCCCGGCGTGCGTCCATCGGGATTCATGCCGCCGACATCGTGCAGGCTCAACGCATCGCGAAGGAACCCGAGCAGGTCAGCCACGGTCGTCCCTGCTTCGATCGCCAGCCTCGCTTCGGGAAGGATCGATCCGCCGCGCCGTGCGCCGGAGAGTTCAATCGACTGCCCGGCCGTGAAGAGCGACGTGCCCGACGCCGGCAGGTCCGGGTCTTCGATTTCCGTCAGCAGGCTCGTTTCTTCAAGGACATTGGGCGCGGTGGGCGGCGCTGTTGCGCCGGCGATGAGCCGGAAGCCCTGCGTCAGCGTCGCCATGAGCGAGATCAGCGAGCCGCGCGTCGCCACCTCACCGCTGGAGTTCAGGTTTCCCGCGAAGCGGACGTCAGTCGTCGCCGCGGCCGCCGCGCGAAGACCGAGCGGAATCGTCAGTTCGCTCAGCGCGCCCTCGGGAATCACAAAGTTTGCATCCGCCTGAAAACCCATGACTCGCGAGCCGTCAATCGCGACGAGATTGTTGTCCTGATCGACGCGAAACGCGCCGTTGCGCGTATACACACGCTCATCCCCACGCTGCGCAATAAAGAAGCCGGCACCGTCGATCGCCATGTCGCGCGAATCACCCGTGACGGCCAAACTTCCCTGCGAAAAGTTCCGCAGCGTTCCGCTCGCGGCGACGCCAAGTCCGACCTGATACGGGTTCACGCCGCCGGTGTCCTCGGCCGGCGCGGAGCCGGGGTGCAAGCTGCGTTGAAGCGACGTGCTGAACTCCAGGCGCGACGACTTGTAGGCCGTGGTGTTCACGTTCGCCACGTTGTTGCCGAGAACTTCAAGGTTGCGCGAATGGGCCGAGAGGCCCGAGAGCGCCGTCAAGAGCGATGTCGTTGATGCCATGCGAAACTCCCGTGTTCGTGCCACTGGCGGTTCATTCGCCAGTGCTTCTCATCTCTCTCCGACTCACTGGCGGGCAAGCCGCCCGTGGCACATTCCCTCTTTCATTCGAGGCACTCCGCTCACTCAACTCCTTGCCAGCGCGCGAACCAGCGAGGGATTCAGTTCCGCCATCGACGGCGTTGGCGGACCCACGCCCGACGCGGATTCACCCGTCGCGCCCGGCGCGATCACCATCGTGTCGATGCCCGTCAGCACGCCCGGCGCACTCGCCGACATCGTCCCGACGATCTGCCGATTCAACACGTCGATCGTCAGCGCCTGCCCATCGATCAACACCAAGGCCTTGACCGCGCCCGACGCTTCGGCCTGGTCCGTTGCCGCCGCCACTCGCGCCAACTGCTCCGCGCTGAGATCCGACGTCACCTCTCGCCCGAACGTCACCGGGCGATGCGTCTGAATCCCCCCCCCCCCACGCGCTCGTGCAAGCAGATCGCCGAACGATGCCGACCCGACATCGAAGGGCCGCGATGCGCCCCTGGCGTCCTGCGCACGACCGACAGGCGATACATGCAGGCGTTCAACAGGCGTACTCATTGTCCGGATCCTCCCGTAGCGGGCGCGGTGACGGGTTCAATGCGATCCAGCGAGGTCATCGCGACCCGACGACCGGAATCAAGCGTGAGCACGACGCCCTCGGCCGTGCGCGACACCGATTCAACCAGGCCCACGGCTCGCGCCCCATCCTCCGCGAGACCGCTGACGGCCTTGCCGATCAGGCCCGCAGCCGAGGCAAGTTCGTTCTGCGACACGATGGTCTGAAGGCGATCCCCAAGTTGCATGTCGGATTGGATCGACCGCAGGCTTGAGAGTTGCTCCAGCAGCGCGCCGCTGTCATTGGGCGAGAGCGGATCCTGGTTGGAGAGTTCCGTGAAGATGATGCGGCTGAAGTCCTCGGCCGTCATCTCCGCGAAGCGATTCCCCGACGCGCCGGTGGGCAGACTCGATCCCGCGCTGATTCCTGCGAGCGATGCCATGCAACAACCTCCTGACGTGCAGGTCCGCGGGCTTCGATGGCCGCGCAACCTATCACGCCGTCATTCACGTCACGCCACGGCATCCAGCCGCAACGTCACCACTGATGAGTCAAGGCTCGCCTCCGCGCGCCAGATTCCTCGCGGCGCTCCGGCCGCAATCAGATCAACGGGATCCCAGGCCTCCGACCGATCCCCGCGCTTCGCCGATCCATCGGCATGTCGCGCTTCCCCGCGCGATCCCCGCTTCTCCGAAGCGGACTCCTCCGGCGTACCCCGCTTCTCCGAAGCGGCATCTTCCTGCGGTCCCCGCTTCTCCGAAGCGGCCTCGCTTGGTGTACCACGCTTCTCCGAAGCGTGTTCCAACCCCTGTCGCCTCTCCGAGGCGCTCTCATCCCCCCCCCTTTCGGATCCTGGTTCCCTTCCGGCCTGCGACGCCGAAGGTTCTGGGGAACCTCTCACCGGATCGTGCATGGCCGTCCCTGGCCTCTGCGCGACCTCGAGTCGATCCACCGAGAGTCCGCGCGCTTCGAGCGCGGACTTCAGTGACCCGACACCCTCAGTCAGCAAGCGGCGTGCCGATTCCGACGACGCCTCAATCTTCGCCCGCACAATCCCATCACGCATCTCCACACGCACATGCACCGTGCCAAGCGACTCAGGCGTCAATCGCAGCGTGACATGCCCCCCACCACGCGTCAAGAGGCCAGCCATTCCTCGATTCACCTGCCGTGCCACGGCCTCGGCATCAGACTGCCCATGCGATGAACGCGCAGGCGATGATGATGTTCGCCACACGCTCGATTCCACGCGCGACGGCGCGGAAACCGCGCCCACACGCGCGGCCGATGCGCCCCCCGGCGCCATGATGCGCATGCCCGCTTCACCCCGCGCAGGCGTGGAAGCGGTCGCGCTTTGCGCTGACGCGCCGGCCGTCGCGCCCGCGGCCGTATTGACGGGTGAATGGCCCGATTCAACGCTTGATGACGCGACATGCGATGGCGCTGTGGCGTGTGCGGGTCCACGGGTCGCTGATGTGCCCGTTGGCGACTGTGACTCAGCGCGCACTTGCCCGCGTGGCGGCGTGTCGATGGCCGCACGGCCAGTGTCCGTCCGAGGCTCAGCGCTGCGTTCGTTTCGCCCAGCGCCATCACCGCGCACTCGTTCCGCACCCGGTTCACGCGACTCGGTCGGACCTGGTTCGCCCCGAGTGGCCATCTCCTCCACGGCCAGATCGGTCAGACCCTTTATCCCGGACTGCCGCTGACCCGCGATCGCTCGCCACTCGCGAGGTTCAATCCCCTGGTTCGATCCACCGACCAGTCCAAGCACGACGCCTTGCGCCACGCCGGGACGTGCGGCCGCACGCATCGCCACATGCATACCCAGATGTTGCTCAAAGTCCGCATCAACGTTGTCGGAGTGCGGGCGCGAATCCTGCGCTGGGTTTGGTGTTCGTTGCGCGATGCCTTCAACCCGAGCCACGCTCATTGCCAGCCTCCGCGGTTCTCGACGGCACGCCGAGGTTCCGTAGACGCTCAAGCAAATCGGCTGCCAACGCCGCGTCGGACTTGATGAACTCCGACACGATTCGCGACCGCGTTCGTTCATCCATGGCGTCCAGATACGCGACGACGAGCGTGGTGCCATCGGGCTGATTCGCCGCCGCCGGAGCCGCCATCAGCCCGCGCATCGTCGCCGCCGCGTCCGCTGGACGAAGCGATTGATACGTCGCCAGCGCCTTCTTGAACTGCTCGCTGCCGCGCAGGTCGATCAGCCGCTGATTCTCCTGCGCTGCGGCCAGCACTTCCGCGGCGAACGCCGCGCGGTCCCGCTCCAGCGCCTCACGCTCGCGAGCGAGGAAGGCTTGCAGATCCTGCACTTCTCGCCGTAGACGCTCAAGACGCTGCTGATCCACTTCGGCTGTTTCGATCCGGAGATTCAGCAGGTCAGAGGCTGTCACGGGTTCGCGCTGGAGTTTCGCGGCCGTTTCCTCCGCTTTGCGACGTTCCTCTTCGGCTTTGGCCTCGGCTTCGAGTCGCGCGGTCTCGAGGGTGATCGGCTCGGTAAGCATCGCGCGGATCTTTGCGACGCGCCCCGCGTCGAGGCGATCCGACGTCACAAGCCACCCGAAAGCCGCGACGATCACCAGCAGATTCGCCATCGCCATCACGCACAGCACCGTCCAGAGCAGTTTCATGCGTCAGCCTCCAGGCTGGCCGTGGCGGTTTGCGCCGCCTTGGCCGTCACCATGTCATCAACGTGCATCGCTTCAGCGCGCGCCTGATCATGTCGCCATGCTTCTTTCGCGCGATCGCGCAGCAGTTCCATCGCCCGCCGCCGCATCGCCGCCTCCGCCAGTCTCACTCGCGCCTGTTCCTGCCGCGCCGCGATGCCCGACAGCGCCACCCCCTCACGCTCGATCCGCGCCGCGATGGCGATCGACGCCATCGACTGACGGCAGATCGCCTCCGCGCTGACGCCGCCAGCGGTGACAAGCCCACGCGCCGCCTCACGCTCCATCTGAAACAAGCGCTGCAGGCGAACGACTCGATCCTCACACGCCAGACGTTCGCGCTGCACCGCCGCCATCGCGCCCTGCGCATCACGCTCCGCAAGTTCGCGCTGGCGAAGCACCGCCGCGAGCCTGAACACAAACTTCGCCATCACGCGACCTTCCTCTCGCGCTTTCGCGCCAGCAGCGCTTCGCCGGCTTCGAACGCGAGTTTCACAAGCGAGTCGCGAGCCGGGGCAAAGGCCACGGCCTCGTCGGCACGCTGCGTCAACAGTTCATCAATGCGCGGCTGAAACTCGATCGCCACGTCGCTCTCCGCGCTGGCGCCCCGCGCATACGCCCCGATCTGCACGAGTTCCTCAACGCTTCGATATGCGGCCATCAGCCGCACGACCTGTCGTCGTGCCTCGGTATGCGCCGCATCCGACACGGCATCGGCCACGCGCGAAATCGAATCCAGCACGTCGATCGCCGGATAGTGCGCCCGATGTGCCAGTTTGCGTGAGAGCATCACGTGGCCATCGAGAATCCCGCGCACGGCATCCGCCACCGGCTCGGTCATGTCGTCGCCCTCGACGAGGATCGTGTACAGACCCGTGATGGATCCGCCGCGAGGCCCACCATCGCGATCCGCAACCGCGCCGGCACGTTCAAGCAACTGCGACAAGCCCGCGAACACGCTCGGCGTGTATCCGCGCGTCGCGGGTGGCTCCCCAAGGGACAATCCAATCAGACGCAGCGCCTGCGCAAAGCGCGTCGCGGAGTCCATCATCAACAGCACATCCGCGCCCTGATCCCGAAAGTGTTCCGCGGCCGCACACGCCGACAACGCCGCCCGTACACGCATCAACGGCGACTCATCGCCCGTTGACACAACGACGATGGATCGCTTGAGGCCCTCGTCGCCGAGGCAATGCTCAATGAACTCGCCAACCTCGCGTCCGCGTTCGCCGACGAGCGCGATCACGTTGATATCCGCGGAAGATCGCCGCGCGATCTGCCCGAGCAGCGTGGACTTCCCCACGCCCGGCCCGGCGAAGATGCCCACGCGCTGACCCTTGCCCACGGGCATCATCAGGTCAATCGCGCGAACGCCCGTGCGCATCGGTTCGATGATCGGACGCCGCGTGAGCGATGCGATCGGCGCGGCGTGGAGCGGCGCCTCCACCGCCCCATCGATTCGCCCCTTGCCATCGATCGCCCGCCCAAGTCCATCCACGCATCGACCCAGCAGCGCCGCGCCCGCCAATGCCGTCTGCGCCACGCGCTCACCGATCACCGCATCGCCCGCGCAGATGCCCACGCTCTGGCCCAACAGCATCACCACCGCCTGTGCACCGCTGAACCCGATGATCTCGCCCTCGCTCATGCGCGGCGAACCACCAGGCGCGGAGCGAATCACCACGCGCGTCCCCACCGGCAGCGGCATGTCCTCCACCGCCACGATCAACCCGCGCACGCCGCACACCACACCCGTCACCCGCATCGGCTGCACACGCTCAATCGCTTCGATGGCCGTCGTCAGCGCCATCAGGACCCCTCCGTGCGATGGCCATCATCCACGACATCGGGTGATTCGCTGCCCGTTGACTGACTCGACGGCGTGAGCGCGGCCGCGTGTCGCCCGTCGGGGAGCAGGGCTTCGACGAGGCGGTCGAGTTGCGTGTCGATGGACGCATCGATCTCCCCCCCCCTGTCGCCGCGCACGACGCACGATCCGCGCGACAGCGACGCATCCAACACCACCTCCGCGTGCTTCGCGTTGACCAGTCGCGACAAGAGCGAGGGGAGCGCCTCGCGCGCGGCCGGCTCATCGTCCGGATGCACCGCGATCGTCACGCGCGTTGGGCGACCGAGCATCGCGAGGGCCGCGGCCATCTGCCGCGACACCACGTCGGCGTCGAGTTCCACCGTGCGCTTCACGACCTTGCTGGCAATGGCCGCGGCCAGGCGCAGCACGTCGCGCAAGGCCCCTGCCATGAGCGACTCCCGCGCGGCCTCGTGCGCTTCGAGCGACCGCGTCCACGCCGCATCAAGTTCCGTCAGCCGCGCTCGATGCTCCTGCATCGCGGCGGCGGCGCCATCAGCACGGCCTCGCGTCAGCCCATCGGCGTATCCCGCGTCATATCCGGCCTTGCGGGCCTCTTCGGTGACGGCTTCGAGGATGCGCGTGCGTTCCGCCCGGGCCTCGGTGATGATCTGCTGCGCCTGGCGCTTCGCGTCCGCGCGAAGCGCTTCACCCTGCCGCGCGAGATCGCCAAGATCAAGCACGATCGCCTCGCGCGCCAACGCCCCGGCCTCGACATGACGGATCACCGGCATTCCCGCGTCACCCCTTCTTCAGGCCGCCCACGAATGTACCACCGACCCCGAATGGGCCACCCTCGCGGGCGGTGCTTCACACGCACAGGCCAGACGCCTGTGCCACCGATCGTCCAGCACCCACATCACACCACGAGTTCCGATTCACCACGGCCCTGAATCACCACATCACCCGCCTCTTCAAGCCGACGCACGATGTCCACGATCCGCTGCTGCGCTGACTCGACATCGCTGATTCGCACCGGACCCATGTACTGCATGTCTTCCTTGATCAACGTGGCCGCACGCTCCGACATGTTTCCAAAAATCTTGTCCTGCAACTCCTTGCTCGCGGTCTTGAGCGCCATCGCGAGTTCGTCGTTGTCCACTTCCTTGAGCACGGCCTGAATGCCCTTGTCGTTGACCAGCATGATGTCTTCAAAGACGAACATCAGCCTGCGAATCTGTTCGACGAGATCGGGGTCGTCCGCTTCGAGGCCTTCCATGATCGCCTTCTCCGTCGCGCGATCGGCGAGGTTGAGGATCTCGGCCACCGTCGGCACGCCGCCGGCCTTCTCCATTGACTGCGTGAGCATGTTCGCCAGGCGGCTTTCGAGCCCGCGCTCGACTTCCTTGATGACCTCAGGGTTGGTCTGCTCCATGTTGGCGATGCGTTTGATGACTTCAATCTGCTTCTGCATGGGCAGGCCCACGAGAATCTCCGCCGCCTTGTGATGCGCAAGGTGACACACGATCAGCGCGATCGTCTGCGGATGCTCATCCTGGATGAACGTCAGCAGGTTCTCGCTCTCGGCCCGCTGTAGAAACGAGAACGGCGTCTTCTGCACCTGCGTCTGAATCTGCGCGAGTACGCGATCGGCCTGCTTGGGATCGAGCGATCCGCGCAGGATCTCCCGCGCATAGTCAAGGTTCCCCTCGTTGGCGTACTGACTCGCGACGGACAAGTTATAGAACTCCTCGACCACCGCGCCCTGAAGTTGCTGCGGCACGCGCCCCAGGCTCGCCAACTCGCGCGTGATCTCTTCGACCGATTCCGCGCCCAGATGTTTGAGCACGCCGCCGGCGCTCTCGGGTCCGATCGCCAGCAGCAGGATCGCCGCCTTGGTCTGGCCGTCGAGTTCGGCCGGATTCGTCGGAAGTCTTTCGTGGGGCTTACGAGGCATAAGTCTGGCCTTCTCGGTTACGATTCCTTGGTCAACCATCGTCCGACGAGTTTCGCTGCATCGGCCGGGTTGGTCTGCACCATGTCGCCAACTTGTTCGAGCATCTTGCTGGCGCGAAGTTGTTCATCGTCGAGTTCGATGCCCGCCATCGGCGAGTCGCCCTCTTCCGCCTCTCCCACCAGGTTCGAGTTGGTCGCCAGCGTCGGCGGAATCCCCACGAGTTCTTCCGCCGTCGGCAGTTGCGTCCGCTTGCCCGCCTTGCGCACCATCATCAGCATCATCGCCAGCGCGACCACCGCCAGCGCGCCGAGCACCACCTTGTCAATCAACGATCCGCCCAGCCCACCGCCAAACGACAACCCCCCCCCAAGCAACCCGGCCGCAGCGCCGTTCCCAAACGCCCCCGGACCTTCAACGGGGATCATCGAGACCTTGACCTCACCGCGAGCCTGCGATGTCTCGCCATCGGGCAGCGCACGCGACACCGTCAGATGCGGCGCGATGCTCTCTTCGATCGCCGCGCGCTCGCGCTCGAAACGCTGGTTGATTTCGTCGACGGTTGGTTCGGGCGGATCGCCGCCGCCCCCGGCCGCACGCGCCGCTTCCTTCCGCAGAATTCCGACGATGTAGTTCTCGGGAATGAGCACGGTTGCCGCGAGGTACGTCGGCATGCCGCGCGGGTCCACCACTTGTTCCACGCGTTTGCCGAATCGCGTTTCAAAGTCCGTTTCGGCTTCGTTCTGCGTGCTGCGCGTCCCGCCACTGCTGCCGCCGGTCATGATGTCTGATGTCACGTTGGATCGCAGCCCCGGCTCCGCCGCGCGAGTCTCGCGCGAATCCTCGGATTCACGCGTGCTGTCGCGCGATGGCAGCGACACCGTCCCCTCATCCTTCGCCAGATACCGCTCGGTCTGCACACTCTGCCGCGTGACATCCACCTGCGCCGTGACGGCCGCATACGCACCGGGAATGTGCAGAATCAGACTCTCGATCTTTTTCTTGAGGTCAGCCTCAAAGGCGGCCTGATACTCGCGATACGTCATGGGTATCAGGTTGTCCGTGCTCGTCGCGCTGCGCTGCGTGCCGGTTGAGCCGTCGATGATGCGGACATTGGCGGCTTCCAGCCCCGCCCGCGAGCCGGCCACGAAGTTCGCGATCGCGTCAACCATCTTCTGGTCGAGCGGCGACCCATGCGTCGGCCACACCGTGACCGAGGCCGTGGGCTTGCGGCTTGGGCCGCCGATACCCACGGTTTCGGGCACATCGATCAAGACGATGGCCTTGGAGATGCCGTCAAACTCGCGAAGCCACCGCGCCAGTTCGTTCTGCAGCGCGATGTTGCTCACCTGTCGCTGCTGATCGCGAGATAGGGTCCACGGCTGATTCTCGACGAGATTGTGAAACAGGATCGTCTTGTCATCGGGCAGGCCACCCGCCTGGGCCATTTGCGCGAAGATCGCCGGATGTCGATCCGCGGGAACCATCACAGCGCCATCGCCTCCGATGCGATGCGGCGCGCCGCTGGTGCGCAGGAACTCAACCGCCCGCTGCTGCGCCTCGGCCGGCGCCCCGGGCAACAGTTCGCGCATCGCCGGCGAACCCGCGTACTGTGTCACCAGAAACAGCACCATTACCATGATGACCACAAGACAGCCCACGAGCAGCTTGTGCGTCACGGTCAACTGACCAAGATACTTGGCGATGTTCGCCTGGGCTTGCCGCAGCTGTTCCACCTGCGTGGCCTCCAAGGTCGCGCGGTCCCCGCGCTCGGCGATGCCCACCATCGCCGCGACACTTGAACGGCTCTTTCAAGTCCCCTGCATGATTGATTCGGCCCGCACCAGACTCGACGGCGGCTCCTGCGCCAATATCACGCCGCCCTTGCGCTTCACGCGCACCGGACGACCCGTGCTTTCACGGAACCTCACGCACGCATCTGCTGAATCTCGTCATAGGCCTGAATAACTTTGTTCCGCACGGCCTGCAACATCTTGAACGCCGTGTCGGCCTTCTGCGTCGCCAGCAGCACGCCCTCAAGGTCCGTGCGCTTGCCCGTCTGAAGGTCTTCGACCGCTCGCGTGGCATCCTGCTCCAACGCGTTGACTTCCTTGAGGTTCTGCATCAGCAGATCACGAAACGCCGGCGCGCCGGGCTGCGGCTGCGGACTCGGCAGCGGCACGGCACGAGACGCGCCAGCCCCCTGCGATCCGATAAGTCCTACTGGGTCAGACATGATCCGTTCCCTTTACACGCTCGTGCGCCTGGCCGTCATGGCCCGCGGCACCACGCACTTACGCAATCATCCGCAACGCCTGTGCCATCATGCTTTTGGTCGCCTCCGCGGCCACGATATTCGCCTCGTACGCCCTCTGGGCTTCCATCGCATTGATCTGTTCATACACCGGGTCGATATCCGGCACGAGCACATGATCCTTCATCGGCCCGTGCCGCTGCGCCAAAGGGTGGCCGGGCGAGTGCTGCCACTTCACGGCGTTCTGATCCACCATGATCTCCGAAACATGCACGCCGAGGCCTCGCCCGTGGCCCGCCTTGGCGGAAGAATCGCCAGGCGAGAACAGCACATGCCGACGCCGATACGGATCGGCTTCGCCCTGGCTGTTGAGCAGCACATCGCGGTTGGCGATGTTCGCGGAAATCGCCGTCATGCGAATCCGCTGCGCCACCAGGCCGCTGGTCGAGATGTCAAGTGCGCCGTACATGGTGGTCTATTCTCGGTGTCGCTGGCTTACACACGTTCGCCGATGGCCGCATGCAGATGAGCCACGCGAGTCCGAATCAGTTCCGTTGCGATGCGATGCACGCTGGCGTTCTCCGCAAGATCCTGCATCGTTCGTTCGAGGTCGCGGTTGTTTCGATCGTGGAACAGCACGCTGTCGGCCGCGGTGGCCGGCTTGAGCGTGAACCCGCCTCGCCCGTCAGGCTCGATCTGTCGGCTCCGCGCCAGGCGCAACTCGCCCTGCTGCCCGCCCAGGCGCGAGCGTCGTTCATCAACGGCCTTGCCCAGAACCTGTTGAAACGTGGCCGGGGGGACATCGCGCGGAATGAACCCGGGCGTGCTCAGATTGGCGATGTTGTGCGCAAGAATGTCCCGTCGCTGACTCGCGAACATCAGCGTCGCCTCAAGCGACGGCAGGGATCCGGATGTCAGCACGCTCTTGATGAACATCGCCACTCGCCTCGCAAACGGCGCGCCTAGACGGTTTCGGCCACCAGGTGCTGTTCCTTCCACTTCTTGAGTTTCAGACCCAGCGTTCGCACGCCGATGCCAAGAGCCTTGGCCGTCTTCTGGCGATGCCCGTTGAATCGTTCCAGCGTCTGGATAATCGCCTCGCGCTCCAGGTCGTCGAGTGTTCGCCCGGCCGGGATCGACCACGAGGAACCAATCGATGCCTTCGGCTCGATCGAGATTCCCACGGTCTGCGCCGGCGTCGGGGCGAAGTTGGTCGACAGCCACGGTTCGATCATCGCGCGGGAAATGCGAATGTCGCCGGCTCCCCGATTCCTGGCCGCGCTGAGCACCACCGCACGCTCGCACACGTTCTGAAGTTCACGCACATTGCCAGGCCAGCGATATGACGAGAGAAGTTGCAGCGCATCCTCCTCGAACGCGGCCGTGGACCTGCCCTCGCGCTGACTGATCTGCGCGACGAAGTGATTCGCCAGCGTCGGCACATCCTCGAGCCGGTCGCGCAGCGGCGGCAGATGCAGCGGCAGCACATTGAGCCGGAAAAACAGGTCCTGCCGGAACGAACCGCTGTAGACGGCCTGCGGCAGATCGCGATTGCTCGTGGCGACAACGCGGACATCGACGCCGATGGTGAGGCTCGAACCAACGCGCTCGAACGCCCGCTCCTGGAGCACGCGCAGCAGTTTCGCCTGAATGTGCGGGCTGACTTCCGACACCTCATCAAGAAGCAGCGTGCCGCCGTCCGCTAGTTCAAAGCGACCCTTGCGCAGTCGATCCGCGCCGGTGAACGCGCCGCGCTCGTGCCCGAAGAGTTCGCTCTCGAGCAGCGACTCGGAGAGCGCTGCGCAGTTGACCGCCAGCAGCGGATGCGTCGCCCGCGGACTCGCCTCATGCACCGCGCGAGCCACGACTTCCTTGCCCGTCCCCGATTCGCCCACGATCAGCACCGTGCCCTGCGACTCGGCGATTGCGAGGATCTGCTCCTTCACACGGCGGATCGCGGGCGATTCACCAATGATTCGACCCACTCCCAGCGTTCGCGCGGAGTTCGCATCGTTGTCACCCACGCCCGCGCTCTCGCCGGTCGCCGCGCCCGACTGCGCACGCAGCACCGCGTTCTGACGCACCACCTGCGCATGCCCGATCGCCCGCTTCACCGCGATAATCAACTCATCACCCTCAAAGGGCTTTGTGATGTAATCAAACGCGCCGGCCTTGATCGCCTGTACGGCCGTCTCGACCGTGCCATACGCCGTCATCACCACGACCGGCAGTTCATCATCAATCTCGCGAATCCTGGCGACGAGTTCGATGCCGCTGATCCCGGGCATCTTCAGGTCAGTTACAATCGCATCGGGCCGACGCCGGGCCACGAGGTTCAGCGCGGCCTCGGCGCCCTCGGCCGTCACCACCCGGAACCCCGCACGACCCAGCGTCGTGCTGACGCTGTCGCGCATCATCTCGCGATCATCCACCACCAGGACCGTGTTCATGCCACTTGTCTCCTCTTGATGAACCCGGCATGGAGTGCCAAAGGCTCGTGTGTTGTTGACGACTCTTCATCGCGCTGTCGCAGCGCCTCAGGCGTTTCACTTGCGCCGTGCGTGCCACTGGCGGCTCGACCGTCAGTGGCACAGATCTCACCCACACCACTGGCGGACAAGCCGCCAGTGCCACAGATCGCGGGAACGATCAGTTCCACCCGCGCCCCGACTCTTCCACTTTCATCACGCACGTTGCTGACTTTCACCGCGCCGCCGTGCGCATCGATGATCCGATGCACGATCGCCAGGCCCAGGCCGGTTCCCGCGCGTCGCGTCGTGAAAAACGGGTTGAACATGCGATCCTGCACCTCGGGCGGAATCCCCCCCCCCGTGTCCTCCACCGCCAGCGACACCGTTTCGCCCGAGCGCGACTCCACCGCGAGCGTGAGCACATGCGTCCCCGGCGATTCGCCCATTGACTCCAGCGCGTTACGAATCACATTGACCAGCGCCTGATGCATCAAACCCGCGTCGCACTTCGCCGTGATGCCCGCGTCGTCGCCGCCCCGCCGACGGATCGTCACGCCCATCTCATCCTCAGCACCCAGCACACCCATTCCACACGCCTCCAGCGCGCGATCCATCAACTCCCATGCATCACTCGGCACCGCTTCGATCCGAACATCTCGCGAAAAATCAAGCACGTCGTTCACGATCGCGTCGAGTCCGATCACCGAACGTCGAATCCGCCCGGCCATCTCGCGCAGCGGCGGTTGTTCCACAAGATCCTGCTCGAGCAGCCGTGCATACAGACCGATCGAACCCAGCGGATTTCGCACTTCGTGGGCAATTCCCGCGGCCATCTCGCCCAGGGCCGCCAATCGCTTGGATCGCTCCAGGCGCGCGTTGGCTTCGCCGAGTTCAGCGCGAAGGCGCGACACTTCGCTGCGAAGCCCCTCGTGCGTCGCCTCCAGCCGCATCGTCACGTCGCTGAAAGCGCGCATCAACTCCGCAAGGTCCGCCGCTTCCACAATCTGCGCCGGCGGCGCCGAGGCTCCATCACCAGGTTGGACCTGTGGTCTTTCCATCATCACACCGTGTGGTCCTGAAACTTCGCGGACATTGGGGGTGCAGCGGGCGCGCCCTTCGCATATGCGCCCAGCGCTGAACGCCCTGTGTCCACGCCGCGCATCTGCTTGGACATCTCCGCGCGCCGCGCGTCGAGCGCACGCAGGTCCGACTCATCGCGCGTCGCCACGCTTCCTTCGAGCATTGAAAGCCGATCAACCTTCGCTTCGATCGACGCACGCCGCGACGCCGACGCCGACGCCATCACGTCAGGCCAACCCTCGAGCACCGGCTCCCCGTCCATCGCCACGATGGCCGTGATGATCTCCTCGCGCTCCGCGACCACGGCCAACAGCCCTTCATAATCCTCGACTTCGATCAGAGCGCTCTGTCGGGCACCCAAACCGTCGAGCCGAGTGAAGAGCTCAAGCCGAAGGTCGAGCAGGTGATCGAGGTGTTCCACCAGATCCACGGGCAAATCCTTGCTTGGCGGCGAACACGGGCTTCACCGAGACATCCTGTCTTATCCAGATTACCAAACACTTGGCGTTTCAGCCACCCACTGGCCGTCAGTATCGGCTACTCAGGTCCGCTGGCCGAAACTGCGCCGTTTGGCGCGGCTGAGGCATGGCCAACTGCGGCAAGTTTTGCGCTTGCGTCAAGCCACGCGGCCCAGTCCTTGTCGGACATGGGCAGGTTTGGGTCATCCCAGGCCGAGGCGGGGAGGCTGGCGTAGAAGCGACGGGCTCGTTCGTGGGCGGTCCAGGCGCGTTTGTGATCCCCCTGGGCGAGGTAGGCATTGACGATCTGGATCATGGCCACGAGAGAGGCCGGATCTCGCGGATGACGCTCCCGGGCCGCGTCATAGTGCCGGATCGCGGACTCATAATCGCCCAGGTCATACGCACAGTCGCCGAGGTAGTAGAACGCATTGCGCAGATACACGCGGTCGGCCACCGACAGGCGCGACGCATCGGCCGCGAGCAACGATGTTCGAACCTGCTGGAACAGGTCGATCGCCCGCGACAGATGGCCGCGACGCGCCTCATCCCGCTCGCGCCGCTCCCACTCGGGCATCGGCAGGTCCATCTGTCGCGCGAGGTTCGAGGCTTCCAGGCGATGCGCATCGGCCACGCGGTATCGCACCGTGTGCAGGCGCGGATCATCCTTGAGCAGCAGCAGGCTCTCTTCGTATCGACGAATCGCCTCGGCATACTTGCCGCCCGCATAGTTCAACTCGCCCAGCGCGAGCAGGGCTTCGGTGAACTGCGGCGAGTCGGGATTGCCCAGGCCACCGCTGACGACGAACAGCAGAATGTCCTCCGCCTGCTTGCGAAGATCTTCATTGCCCGTCGCCTGCGCCCCGAGCAGGTGGCATTGCGCCAACGGCACATAGGACAAGTCCGCGAACGGTCCGGCGGATGGGCCGTTGCGCTCGTCGATCAGCGATCGATAGAAATCCGCGGCGACAACATAGTCGCCCTTGGCCTGATGCGCCTGCGCGAGTCGAAACCTTGCCTCGGCCTGGCGCGGATCCGTGCTGAAACTCGACGCATACTCGCCAAAGGCCAGCACGGCCGATTCCTGATCCCCCGCGCGATCAAAGCAGTCTCCCGCCATCCACAGCGCATCGGCATACCCCATGGCATCTTCAAGCACAAGTCGATCGGCCGTGGTGCGGTAATAGGCACCGGCCGTGAGCAATCGCTGGCGAACCTGCTCGCGTGTGAGCGGATCCACCTTCACGAGCACGACCTTGCCGTTCTCAAAGCCTCCGGCGGCTTCGATGAGTTCATCGGCGAGGCGTCGGTTGCCATCGGCGATGGCGCGGGTCAGTCGCGGCGGGGCTTCGTCAGGACCGGTGAACTCTTCCGCGAGCATCGCGTAGCGCAGCGCGGCCTCGGTCTTGCGTCCGGCAAAGCGGTCCGCGAACGCGGAGAGAAGTTGATTCACCACGCGCTCCGTCGTGACATCCGCGTGCGATCGCCCCTGGCGCATGTGCGACAGCAGGCGTTCCAGCACGCCCAGCGCGGCCTCATCCGCCCCGGCCGCGACTTCAACATCACCAAGCCCGCGCATCGCGGGAAGTTCCGCGTTGGACTTCGGGAAGTTCGTGAGAATCTCCGTGTACAGGTCTCGTGCGCGTTCGATGTCGCCCGCGGCCTCGGCGACATGCGCCAGGTGCAGCATGGCATCAGCGCGAAGAGGGTCGGAAGCCTCGATCAGCGTCAGCGCACGTTCGAGGTGCGTCGCCGCCTGCCTGGGCTCACCCATCACCACTTGCGCCCGCCCGAGCAGCACGAGCAGATTCGCCAGCACGCTCGGATCCTCATCAAGATACGCCGGGAGAGTGCGCAGCAGTCGTCTCGCCGCATCACTCGCATATCCGGTGTCGATCAGGACGCCCGCCTGCCGCGACTCCGCCCACGCGCGATCGGCGGCCGACAGCGACGCATCGCTCAAAAACTGCGCAAGAACGCGCAGCGTCGCCATCGAGTCAAGGCCCGGATCGGCGATGCGCTGATCGACCACGGCCCGAACGATCTGCGCACGCGCGACCGGATCGAAATCGACCAGACGATCCGCCCGCTCCATGGCATGGTCGAGCAGGCCAAGGGCCACGGCCGCCTCGGCGCAGTACAAGTGCTCTTTGGGATCGAGCGAAGCACCGAGCGCTTCGGCTCGTCGAAACTCACCGAGGATCGCCTCGTGATTCCTGCGCACCGAAACGTTCGCTTTGCGCTGTCCCAGCGCAATGGCCGCGCCGCGAAGGCGGTGGAATCGCTGCGCGCCTTCAGCCTGGAGAGCCGTGGTCCCCACGTATGGCCGAACTTTCGTGTTGAGGTATTCCAACGCTGGTTCGTAGTCTCCCTGTTCGACGTGATGCCTGGCTTCGTCGAGCATCGCGAGCACGTCGGGCTTCGGCGCGGTCATCACGCTGACGACAAGCCCCGCCGCAAGCACCACCACGCCCAGCCCCAGTGCTGGAATCGGCATCGCCCGCGCGATGGACCGCTTGGCCGGTGCCGCGACCGGTGGCGACGTGGGTGGCGCGGAAGGTGATGATGGGGGTTTGGACATCGCGTGCTACGGCCTCGGGATTCAACGAAAGTGGTGGGCCACCCGCGCTGGAGCAAACGGCGGACCCAACGCTGCTATCGGGCGAGCGGCGGATGCGCTTTGGGCCGATAGGCGTGCGGCTGGCGGCTTGCGAGGGCTATGCGTGTGGCGCGGGGCAGTCGCGAAGTCATTGCAATCGTCACAGTCGGTACAAGTTGCCGGTCATGGCGCAAGACTCGCGTTCTCGAAAGTCAACCCCGCCCCCCCAATCGGCCCCGATCGGCGCGAATGCCCCAAAGTCCGTGTTCGGAACGGACGACATTGGTGGCTACATCGATTCGAGCGTCGCAAGCAAACGTTGGCTTTCAGATGCGCGAGTGAATCGAGTCGAAGGCGCCGGCGTGCGGCGCGAGCAGGAACCCCCGTTAGCGAGGACAGCCCAATGGTCGAGCGCAGCACGTCAGACATGAACTCACCCGTTTCGCGCCCCACGCGTCTCCCCTGGTTCAAACACATCGCATCAACTCTGCTTGTCTCGCTCACTGCGGGAACAACAGGCGCACTGGCCCAGGGCCAGCCGTCGAACCTCAACCAACCCGGCGACAACCAGCCAGGCGGTTCCCAGCCAGGCCTCAGAGACCCCATTCGCGACCCGCTCGCCCAGGGCGCCGACGGCCGCGTCAAAGTCAACGAACACATGATCGTGGACCTGCATGTGCAGGATGAAGACCTCGGTCGCGTGCTCGAGATGCTCTCGCTCCAGACCCAGCGAAACATCCTCACAAGCAAGAACGTCTCGGCCACGGTCACGGCCAACCTCTATGGCGTGACCTTCCACGAAGCCCTTGAAGCGATCCTGAGCGTCAACGGCTACGCCTTCATCGAGAAGGGCAACTTCATCTACGTCTACACGCTTCAGGAACTCATCGAGATCGAGAAGGCCACGCGTCAGCGCGTCCACAAGGTCATCAAACTCAGCTACCTCAACGGCGTGGACGCGGCGGAGTTCGCCAAGGGCCTGCTCTCCGAAGGCGGGCAGATCAAGACCAACGGCAAGCCCGCGGACTTCTCGATTCCCGACAACGCCCCGGTGGGCGGCGAAGACTTCGCCCTCGACTCCACCCTGGTCGTCTTCGACTACGAAGAGAACGTGGCGCAGATCGAGTCGCTGTTGGATCAACTCGACACCAAGCCGATTCAGGTGCTCGTCGAAGCCACGATCCTTCAAACGGCCCTGAGCGAAGCCAACGCCTTCGGCGTGGACTTCACGATCCTCGGCAGCCTGGACTTTGTGGACTTCGTGGGCCTGGGCGGTCCGCTCGAATCCGTCAACGCGCTGATTGGCGGAAAAGGCAGCCGTCTCGAAGGCGGCTCGACGACGGATGTTGCGGTCCCCCGCGGGGGCGAATCGGCGATGGCCGGCAGCAGCACGCCGGGCAACACCGGCGGTCCCGCGACGCTCAAACTCGGCATCGTCGATGGCGATGTGGCCGCGTTCCTCCGCGTGCTTGATGAAGTCACCGACACGACGATCCTGTCGCGTCCGAATCTCCTGACGCTCAATCGACAGCCGGCCCGCGTGCTCGTTGGTCGTAAGGTTGGCTACCTGAGCACGACCTCCACCGACACGGCCACAACCCAGACAGTGCAGTTCCTGGACACGGGCACGCAGTTGTACTTCCGTCCGTTCGTCTCGGCGGATGGGATGATCCGGATGGAACTCAAGCCGCAGGTGTCCGAAGCGGTGATCCGCAACGCGACGGATGCGACGGGCGCGGCGGTGACGATCCCGGATGAGATCACCAACGAGATCGTGGCGAACGTGCTGGTGCGTGATGGTCAGACGATCGTGCTCGGCGGGTTGTTCCGCGAGTCCACGCAGGCGACGCGACGGCAGGTTCCGTTCGTGGGCGACTTGCCGTTCATCGGGGCGGTCTTCCGCGGCCACGAGGACACGACGAACCGCAACGAGATCATTTTCATGATCACGCCGACGATCGTGAACGACCGGATGCTGGTGGAGCAGGGCGCCAAGGCGATGCGGTACATGAGCCACATCCAGGCGGGGGCCCGCGAGGGGTTGCTGCCGTTCAGCCGCGAGAAGCAGAGTTCGCAGTTGCTCGTCACCGCGCAGAAGAAGGCGGATGAGGGCAAGACCGACTCGGCGTTGTACTACGTGCAGCGTTCCCTGGCCCTGAACCCATATCAAGCCGACGCGATCAACCTGCGTGAGCGATTGATGACACGCGGGACGATCTGGCCGACGCGCCGCATGATGGACGACATCGTCGGCGACGCATCGAAGGAAGCGATGAAGAAGTGGGAGTCGCAACTCGCCAATCCCACCGCGCCGGCAACCCCGACCACCCGACCGGCAACGCAATCGCCCGCGAAGTCGTGGGACTCGCAACCACAGACCAGCGCCAACGACAACGCCAGCCCCCCACACAACGTCGTGGGAGACATCATCGTCGTCGATGTCCCCGAGCCGGACGACACGGAATTCGGCGATCCCTCGGCCAATGCGACAACGCCTGACAGCGCCTTCACCACTCCCGAACCCACGGCCGTGACCGCGACGAACCAGACCGCACCCGCGACAACTCCGGCCAGCACGCCTGGTGCTCAGCCAACCAACCCCACAAGCCCCACGGCTCCAACCGCCACCGTCGCGACCAACACGCAACCCACGATGACGTCGAGCCGCACGCCGGGCGCGCCATCAACGAATACCTCGACGACCCCGGCCACGCCTTCAACCTCGACCCCTGCGACTTCAACACCCACCACCGCATCCACCACTCCCACGAGTGATTCGCCGACACCGCCACCCGCAACGAACAGACCTTCACAGCCGACGGCCAGCACGCCGGTCGCGACAACTCAGCCGGTGACGAACACTCCAACGACGTCGACACCCTCACCGAGCACCACACTTTCGAGCACGAACTTCGCGACCAACACGCCAAGCCCGTCGCCTTCGACGACTCCCGCGCCGTCGACAAGCCCTTCGACATCAAACCCGTCGACTCCGGCCGCGACGAACACGTCCCCCACAACGCCCACAACGACCGCGACCCGTTCCTCGCCCACGACGCCACAACCGTTCTCGACGCCGGTGGACACGGAGCCTTCACTGTTCGTCGTGATGGAAGATGGCGGGGCATTTCCGGTGTCAGGGCCGGAGGCCGCGTTCAATCCGGTGATGACGCCGGCCGACGTGATGGCGATGCTTCCCGCGCCGATTCGTGCGCTGGCGGGGGGGGCGCAGCCGACCGGAGCATCACCCGTTGCGCGAATCGCGCAGAACTCGCCGTCACAGACAACGGCTCCCTCACAGCCGACGATGGATGCCTCGCCTTTGGCCCCCACCACGCTCGTGGAGACGTTCGACGCCACGGCCAAGTCCGCGCTTCTGCAGTTCTCAACGACGAACATGGGACTCAGGAGTCGTATCGGAACGTCCGATGATGGCGGGCGCAGCAATCGCACATCGCCCAACGGCATGTAACGCTTCAGTCCGCCCGATGTGCGCCGATCCCCCACAACGCCGACAAGACATACAGCAACACCACGGAGAATGACCATGATGGCCGACCGCCCCACTCCCACAAACTCACGCCACGGTTCCACTGACTCCGACGCGCAGCGCCTGCGCCTGGCCGGGCGAACGCTCGCCGTCTCCGCCGCGGGACTGATGATCGCCCTCGTGGGCGTTGGCTGCTCGGGCCATGGCAAGCACACGCAAGGTCACAAGAACGCCGCCGAGGCCAGACTGGCGCAGATGAAGTCGGCGACGGAGTGGGACATGGCCCGACAGGCCTACCTCGCGGGCGATCTCGACAAGGCCCTCAAGCACGTCGACCGCTCCATCGCCCTCAACGATGCGGTTCCCAAGAGCCACGTGCTTCGCGGGCGCATCCTGCTGGAGATGGGCAACTTCGAGGCCGCGATCGCGGCGCTCGAGACCGCGGCGGAACTGGATCCATCCAATGTGGACGCCGCATACTACTCCGGCCTGTGCTTCGAGCGCATCGCCAAACGCGAGCAGGCCCTGGAGTTCTATCGCCTCGCCGCCACGCTCGATCCGCAGAACGGGCAGTACGCCGTCGCCGCGGCCGAGATGCTCATCGATCTGGGCGAACTCGATGAGGCCCGCGCGTACCTGGAAGACCAGGCCGAGACGCTCACGCACAACCCCGGCGTCAAGCAGGCGCTCGGGCAGATCGCGCTGTTGCAGCAGCGGCCGGATGATGCGCATGAGTTGCTCACCGAAGCGCGACTGCTCGCCCCGGATGACGCCGCGATCCTGGAAGACCTCATCCGCGCCCAGATCGCCACCGAGCGCTTCGCCGAGGCCGAATATCACATCGCGCGCCTCGTCGAGAACCCCGCCAACGCCGCGCGCCGCGACCTCCAGCACATGCGGGCGCGATGCCTGCTCCAGGTCGATCGACCCCTCGAGGCCCGCGAGATCCTCATCTCGCTCACCAGCGATCAAAGCGGCACGAAGGATGTCGAAGCGTGGATCATGCTCGGGCACACGAGTTATGTCCTCGGCGACATCGGCCGGCTCAAGCAGTCCGCCGCCCGCGTGATCGCGCTCGCCCCCACGCGCAGCGAAGGCTACATGCTTCGCGCCATGTGGCAGCGGCAGTCCGGTGATCGCAAGGCCGCGCTCGACACGCTCGATGAGGCCGTCAACTTCCGCGGCACGGACACCGCGCCCCTGGTCCTGCGAGCCATCGTCGCCCAGGAGTTGGGCCGACTGGACATCGCCGAACAAAGCCTCGCGCTGGCCTCTTCCGAGAGCCCCGGCGACGCCAACATCTCACGCCTGCTCAGCGCAATCCGCCAGCAGACCTTCGCGGGCGCATCGGAAGGCGGGCAGCCGTAAGCCCGGACCATCACGATGAACGACCTCCGGCACGGACGAACGTCCGTGCCGGTTTGCGTTGTATCACCAGCCGTCTGAATCGCAACTCTCGCCACGTCTCGCACCGCGACCCGCCCTGCTACCATGGCCACTTCATGGTGGCCATCGAAGGTTGCGAGGTGTACTCATGTTCCTCATGTACGTTGATGAGAGCGGAGACTCCGGTTTGCCCCCTCCGAGAGGCACTTCTCCAACGCGGTACTTCTGTCTCACCGGACTGATCGTTCATGAACTGAGGTGGAGCAGTACGCTCGCGGAGTTGCACGCCTTCAGGCACTGGCTCAAGAGCCGATACAGGGTCTATCTCGATGACGAACTGCACGCGGCCGATATGGTGGGAAAGCCTTCACAATTGCCCAAATCGCTGGCCGCTTTGAAGAAACACGAGCGCCTTGCGATCGTTCGACACCACGCGGACTGCGTCGCCTCGCTGCGCGACATCAGCCTGATCAACGTATGCGTGGATAAGGCCTTGCCCACAGCCCCAGACAGTCTCGAGGTGTTTCGGCGAGCCTGGTATGCGTTGTTCCAACGCTTCGAGAACACCATTCGACGGCGTAATTTCCCCGGATCAAGTGAGCACGATGATCGCGGCATCATTTTCCCGGACAACACAGAGGGCCAGAAACTTCGAGGGTTCCTGGAAGATATGCGACTTCGCAACCCGCTGACATTCAAACACCGCGATGGCGTGCGCACGACGATCGATCAGCCCATCACCCTCCTGATCGAAGACCCGGTATGCCGTGATTCGAGGGAGTCATACCTCATCCAAGCAGTGGATTGCGCCGTGTACCTGTTCAAGCAGAGCATTCAACCGAGTGAATACATGAAGAAGCACGGCGGAAACGCTTACTTCCGCACTCGTCTCGCACCGGTGCTGTGTCGGCATGCTTCGCGTGTCGATGAACTCGGCGTTGTGCGGTTGTAGTTCGTCGAAAGCGGATTCGGCCCAAAAATAAAAATGGGGCCCGAAGGCCCTGGAGGATCCTACTACTCGGACTGCCCGAGGTTCAGATCCACACAGAGTATACCATCGACCATCGGCTCCGTCCAATCCATTTGGCATCGCTGGTCCGGATAACCGCCCGCCAGCACAACGGCGCACATCCGATGAAACACTTCACGAGTGCCCCGTCCGCCCCACGGACGCCCGCCTACGCCTTCAGCGCCCGCATCACATCCTGGATCGTCGTCGCGCCCGACCGGACCTTTGCGAACCCATCTTCGCGCAGCAGTGAGAGGTCGCCATCGCGCAGCGCGGCCGCGGCGATCGCGGGCGCGTTCACCCGCGTCATGATCATCTCGCGCACATGATCCGACAGCCGCAGCAGCTCATAGATGCCCACGCGCCCGCGATACCCGGTGGTGCGACACGCGCGGCACCCGGCCCCGCGATGCAGCAACCCCGACTCGGGCATCGTGAATGATGCGGGGATGTCGGCCGCGTCAGGCTCGTACTCGACGCTGCAATCCTCGCAGATTCGCCGCACCAGCCGCTGCGCCAGCACGCCCTCGACCGATGACGCGACAAGAAACGGCTCGACACCCATGTCCAGCAGTCGCGTCGTCGCAGAGGCCGCATCGTTCGTGTGCAACGTCGAGAACACCAGGTGGCCCGTGAGCGAGGCCTGCACGGCCGTCTCGGCCGTCTCCTTATCACGAATCTCACCGATCATCACGACATCGGGATCGTGGCGCAGCACGGATCGCAACCCCGTCGCAAAGTCAAGCCCGACTTTGTGATTCACCTGAATCTGATTCACACCCGAGACGTGATACTCGACGGGGTCTTCAACCGTGATCACCTTGATCTCATCCGAAACGATGCGATTGAGCGAGGCGTAGAGCGTCGTGGACTTACCCGAGCCCGTCGGTCCCGTCACGAGCAGAATCCCATGCGGGCGCTGGATCAACTGATCCCACGGCGTGAGCACATGCCTGGGCATGCCCAGATCATCCAGCGAAAGCAGCACGGCCGCCTTGCTCAGAATTCGCAGCACCACGCCCTCGCCAAAGAGCATGGGAATCACGCTCACGCGAAGATCATGCTCCTGCACGCCACGGTCCCCGCGGTGGCGGAACGTGATGCGTCCATCCTGCGGCTTTCGCTTCTCAGCGATGTTCAGGTTGGCCATGATCTTCAGCCGCGAGATGATGGCCGCGCCGAAGCGGTTGATGGTCGCGGGCACGTTCGCACGCTCAAGCACCCCGTCGATGCGATACCGCACAATCAGCTCGCGCTCATACGGCTCGATATGCACGTCGGTCGCCCGCTCTTTGATCGCTTCGATCAACACGTCGTTGACGAGCTTAATGACCGAGGCTTCCTGCGCGGCCTCGACCTCTTCGAGCGAGGCATCGGCGACGGCACTCAGCGAGCCGTTGGCCGTGGCCCCAGCCGACATTTCGTCAAGCGTGTCCCCGCCGACGCCGTAGTTCTCGCGAATGAACTTGTGCAGTTCATCCTCATCGGCGAGGACGAGTTCGATCGAACACCCCGCCAGCAGCCGCAGTTCATCAAGAACCGTGATCTCGAAGGGATCGCTGGTGGCGACGGTGAGCGTGTCGCCCGTGCGTCCGATGGGTACGCAGTTCTGCTTATAGACGAGTTTGGCCGGCAGGGTCTGAAGCACCTTCGGCTCGATCACCAGATCCGTCAAGTCCACCACGGGCATCTGGAACTGCTCGCCCACGGCCTGCAAGACCTGATCGCGCGTGACAAGACCCAGGCGCACCAGCACCCTGTCAAGACGTTCGCCGGTGGTCCGCTGCTCGGTGAGCGCCTGTTCAAGTTGGGCGCGCGAGATCAGACCCCGCGAAAGAAGAACGGTCCCAATTCCCATGAGCCACCATTGTACCGACGATCTCGCGTCCGGTTGGACGCCAAGCCACTCCCGTTGTGGATTCTTCTATCGGGCGTCGATGTTGTCCGCGTGCAACACTCAAACCCGGGGAAATGTCGCCCGGACTTGCGCTGGCGGCCGTACGGCCGGGGCTTATCGGGCCGGGAATGTCGCCGACGTGCGATCCGTCTCCCACACCGTGACGCCGCGCACCGATGCCCCGCCGAACGACATGCGCACCGCCGGCTCCAGAAGTTCAAAGCACACCCGAGCGATGTTCTCCACCGATGGAATCAACCCATGCGGCCCGAACTCCTCGGTGTCCACGTTCAGATACTTATGGTCAAACCGTGCGATCACCGTGTCACCGACGAGTCGCTCGATGTCCTCGATCCTCGGCCCCGGCGATGACCCCTTCGCGCCGGCCGACGCGACCTCGATCGCCAACTCAAGGCGATAGTTGTGCCCATGCCCAGACGGATTGTTGCACTTGCCAAACGTCGCGCGATTCTCTTCATCGCTCATCGACGCCACATGCAGCCGGTGCGACGCGGAAAAGTCGAACTGATGCCGAATGATCGCGATATCCCGGGCGGCGGCGCTCATCTCAACGCAATGGTACGGCGACAATCGCCACATCACCGCGTGTGTGCGAAAACCGAGTACACCCTCCACAGCGGCCAGCACGCCAGGCAGCAACCGCACCGGATGCTCGTGCGGATTCTCGCGACACGCTCGCTCGATGATCGGCACGGCCGCGGTCCGCACCGCCCGATCCACATCCTTAATGTCCACCAGATATCCGACGACGGGATCGGCCTCGCCCCGACAGGTCACATCGATCTCATAGTGACGACCCAGCCCGGCCATCGGGGGCGACCCGGCGAAACCATTACGGCCAGGTTGGCCCGCGACCCCCGCCGCTTCCCCGGGATTGATGGCAAAACGCACCGTTCGCCGAAGTTCGAGCATGGCGCGTAGAGTGTATGGAGATTCCGCCCGTGCCGCACGGCGGCGCGATGGGGCGGGCCAACGCGGAGGAACACCATGAAGTCTCAACAGATTGCAGCGCTGGTCAGCGCTGTCGCGGGAATCGTCGGCATCATCGCCGTGCCGGAACACGAGAACAACCACGGTCGCCAGCCCGAGAAGCAACCCGCCAAGGACCCGGCGTATGTGCTCGACTTCACGATGAAGCGCATCGACGGCGCCGAAGAATCCCTCGAAAAGTACAAGGGCAAAGTTCTCATCATCGTCAACGTCGCCAGCAAGTGCGGCTTCACGACGCAGTATGAAGGGCTTGAGCGCCTGCAGCGCACCTATAAGGATGAGGGCGTCGTGGTCCTTGGCTTTCCCGCGAACAACTTCGGCAATCAGGAGCCGGGCACGAACGAGGAGATCGCCGCGTTCTGCAAGGACAAGTATGACGTGACGTTCCCGATGTTCGCGAAGATCAGCGTCAAGGGTGACGATCAGCACCCGCTGTATAAGCGGCTCGCCACCCAGCCCGCCCCCATCGGCGGCGACCCCAAGTGGAACTTCACCAAGTTCATCATCGATCAGAACGGGCGCGTCGTGGCCCGCGTCGATCCGGATCGCGATTATGTCCGCACGGGCACGGTCGAACCGCAAGTCGAACTCAAGGTTCGCGAGCTCCTGGGCAAGCCCGCCCCCGCGCCATCCGATGTGCCCACAACCCCGGGGAGTTGATCGCGCTCCATGCCCGTCTTCGCATACAAGGCGATGGATGCGGCCGGGGCTCGCGTGGCGGGCATCATCGCCGGCGCCAGCGAGCAGGCGGTCATTTCAGACCTTGAATCTCGCAAACTCGTGCCCGTGACGGTCATGCGCAAGCGCGAGACATCGCTTGTGCCGACGCGCAAGGTCTCCGCACGGCGGCTCGCGCAGACCTATATCCAACTCGCCGATCTCCTTCGCGCCGGCGTGCCACTGCTTCGAGCGCTCAAACTCCTCGCGAATCGGCGCAGCCAGCCGCGATTGGCGGCCGTGTTCAAGGAAGTCTCAGACTCGGTGGCGGAAGGTGATGAACTCGGCGAGGCGATGTCACGGCGACCCGAAGTCTTCCCGCGCGTGCATGTCGCGATGATTCGCGCGGGCGAGAAGGGCGGGTTCCTCGAGAGCGTACTCTCGCGCCTCGGTCAGTTCGTCATGAGCGAGGCCGAACTGCGCGGCAAGATCATCTCGAGCATGGTCTATCCCGGCCTGCTCGTCACCGTCGGCTCGATCATTCTCGGCGTGGTGTTCGGCTTTTTCGTGCCGATGTTTCGCGGGATGCTCGATCGCACGGACGCCGGCGTGCCGACGCTGACGCGCATCGTCTTCGCCGCGGGCGATGCCGTTGGCAAGTATGGACTCATCACGCTGGCCGTGGCGGTCGTCGCGCTGATCGCCGCGTGGCGTGTGTCGCGGATCAAGTCCGTACGTCGCGCCCTGGCCGTGGCGCGAACGCGGGCGCCCGTGTTCGGTCCGCTCGTTCGCGCCATCGCCGCCGCGCGCTTCTGTCGAATGCTCGGCACCATGCTCGCCAACGGCATTCCGATGCTCACGGCCATGCAGGTCGCCAAGGAAGCCGCCGGCAACGTGCTCATGGAAGAGGCCATCGACAACGCCACGGAATCCGTCCGCGCGGGCGCAGCCCTCGCCCCCCCCCTGGCCGACAGCGGGCTCTTCAGCGATGAAGTGATCGAGATGATCTCCGTCGCCGAAGCCGCGAACAACCTTGATGAGATGCTCATCACCATCGCCGACACGCTCGAAAGCCGCGTGAATCGCCTGCTGGGCACGGCCGTGGGACTCATCGGACCGCTGATGGTGCTGCTAATCGCGGTGGTCGTGGGCGTCGTCGCGGCGGCGCTGCTGCTGCCGATGGTGAGTTTCAAGGCGGCGTTCTAGACCGCCTCCCCTCTGGATCCGGTGGTGCGGGCGTCTCGCCCGCAACGAACGCCGCACGCGATCAGACGGCCACGCTGCACATCGCCACATGCCTATCCAACTCACGCCAGCGGATTGATGAACAACCCCGTCGCGAGCTTCGGATAAAAGAACGTTGACTTCTGCGGCATCAGTTCACCCGCCTCGCTGACCTCGCGCACGGCATCGAGCGGCGTCGGGCGTACGATCACGGCCAGTTGCGCAAAGCCCGATCCGCCGCCCGCGCCCGTCTCGCCACCCTTGGCGATGTCGAGGACCTCGGCCACGGAATGCGGGAACGCCCACGTCACATCCTTGCCATCGTTGAGCGCGGGGCGACAGATCTCTTCGACGATGATGTGCTGAATGATCGCGACGTCGAGGTTCCTCCACGCCCGCGGCTTGTCCGCGAATCGCTTCGCCAGCGGATCATTGATCGCCAGCGTCGCGATCGCGCATCGCCCCGTCGCCACATCATACAACCCGAACACATTCGTCGCGCGCTTGCCCGCCTGGGCCATCGCCGGTTCGATCGCGGAGGCATCGCCTTCGATCAGCGTGATCTTCAGATACTGCGCCGCGGCCTTGATGAACGCCTCGAACGTGTATCCGCTCATCCCGCCGAGCACGCGGTGCGTCGGCCCGATCGCAAGGCCCGGGTCCGACATGCCCACAAGCACCATCATGCACCGCCGCGCGGGATGATCCGGCGACACGGCCCCGGCATCTTCAAGGTGCCGCAGATAGTTCAGCGCGGTCGTGTAGCGATGATGCCCATCGGCGATGAAGACATCCTCGCCGCGGAGCGATTCGCGATAGTCCGCGATGGCCGTGGCATCGGTGATCTTCCAGACTTCATGCTTCGTACCGTCGGCGGTCTTCGCGGTCATGTCGGCGGGGCGTTGACTCATCCATTGCCGCGCGAGTTTCGAGGCCGTGCCCGCGCGATCGGGATGCAGGCCGAAGATCGGCGAGAGTTGGGCCTGCGTCGCCTTCATCAGCGCGAGGCGATCTTCCTTCGGACCGGAGAACGTCTGCTCATGCGGCAGAATCCCGCCGCCCGCGCGACGGCCAAAGGGCGTCGTCTCGACCGTACACGTCACCCCGCAGCGCGAGAACTCCTTGCCCATGAACGCGAAGGTCTGTCGATACGCGAAGATCGCGGGCGTCTCGCATCGCGTCAGCACGCCATCGGCCAGCCACGTGCGGTACAACTCCGCCGCCCTGTGATACGCCTCGGGCGGGCCGAGTTCCTTCGCGGGCGTGTGCGGCAGGTCGATCGACACCACGTTCCGCGCATCACCCACGACCAGCGCTGCTTTCGACGCCTTGTCGAGCACATCATACGGCGGCGCAACCACCGTGCTCACATCGCCCCTGCCACCATGATACTGCACCGCACGAAACGCATAGATCTCTGGCATCGCATGGCCCTCTCGCGAAAGGGCGAGTATATGCGGGCGAAGTGTGCCATGACCACGGCCCTGCGTGGCCATGCGCTGCACGATCCGTACGCAGAGATCACGGAGATCACGCAGAGGCCGCTGAGCAGGAGTTCAACGCGAAAGCGCGAAGGCAAAGAGAAGATCGCGAAGAAGAAGGGGTGTGGTGTGTGTGTGGGGGGGGGGGGTGGCATGGCCACGGCCCCGCGTGGCTATGCATGCGTGCAACCCGCCTCGATCCCTGCATAGCCATCCAGAGCGATGGCCATGCCACCCCGCCGTGCCATCGAAGTCGGTTCCTCCGACTTCGATGCTTTGGCGTCGGAGGCGCGATGGACATCGAAGTCCGAGGCGGACTTCGATGGCACGGCGATCGGCTTTCACTTCTCACGCCCAACGCCCGACAATCCGCTTCGGAATGTCGGGCGGCGCGTGGCATGGCCATGTCCTCATGGCCGTGCGGGGGTGCAAGGGCGTCAACATGGTCACGCCTTCGGCGAGACTACGCCATCCGGCACGCCCCTCGCAGCGAAGCAAACCTATCTAGCTGAACCTCTCCAGCAGTTTCTCCGCCCGGGCGAGCGCCTTCTCATTACGTGGGAGAAAGACGTTCCTTACCCAGTCCTTGGACGGCGGAAGTTCCTTGCCATCGCGTTCCTTGCGAACAAGCAGGGGCCGAAATCCACTCCAGTGTGCGTGCCTGCCGGATTCCAGGTACTCCCGTGCCTTGTCGATCGCGTCCTGAAGCGACTCGATTCGATCAAGAATGGCCTTTCGCTTACGATCGTTGTCTGGCGGCATGAAATGCTCGCGATTGCGCTTGGGTTCATCGGCGGGTAGCCATGCCACGGTCCCGCGTGCATCAACGCGGTCGCGCTGCCAGCCTTTGAACGAGAGCATAGCCGTCAATCGCGGCGGCCAGCGTGCCCCGACAATCCGCTTCGGATTGTCGGGCGGCGCGTGGCATGGCCATGTCCTCATGGCCGTGCGGGGGTGCAAGGGTGTCAACATGGTCACGCATTCGGCGAGACCATCGCACACGGCCATACAAAAGAACCCCCCCTTACGAGGAATGGGGGGGGTGGGTCGATTCAATCTTTTAATGTCGTTGGATCAGCGGCGACGGCGGCCGGCGACGAACGCCCCAAGGCCGAGCAGTGCAAGGGCCGACGGGGCTGGAACGATACGAATCTCGCCCGAGGCTTCCATCAACCCAGCAAGGCGGCTCTGCGAGACAGGGCTATTGACGTCGATGTACACATCATACCGGGTTGTGACCGTACGAACGTCCACGGGTCGAACCGTGAAGTCGCTGGTTGTCCACGTTGCCCTAAAGAGGTCAATTGGGTTCTCCGGATTCGCGATCACGACTGGCGGGAAGTGGATCTGTCCCAACGTAATGCCATTGATGCTTCCACCGACGATCGTTCCCGGGTTGCCGGGTGGCGGAAGAAGAACGGTGTTGTTCGACCAACCCGCTTCATCCGCTTGCAGACTGAACAATGCCGCCGCGAACGCATAGTCCTGCGGGTCGAACATCATCGAGATCGTCACCTCCACGGAAGGATTTGCCGGGTTGATGACACCGCCGTTCGCATTTTTGATGTTTACGTGACTCCAACTGCCTTGCGCGGAAGCGGAACTTGCCACACCTGTGACGCATGCCAAACCAACGAGAGCGGTGATCGAACGCTTCATGTCTCTTTCTCCTTTCAGAGTCCTCTACGGACTAGACTTCAGTCCAGCCCGAGATCTCTCAGGTTACCGGAATGTCAGACCTTTGTCAAGGTGGGAAGCCCCTCATGCTGTTGTAATCTGGCAAGAGCAAGCCGGAATCCAGGCGTATTGCCTGGTGTGGCTCCGCACATGACAAAGGACATCGCCCCTTGGGTTGAAGACCAAGGCGTTCGCCATCGCAGTAATGGCATCTCGCATGGCCACCGCTCGGAGCGGTGATACGGGGTGACGCGCATCATCGGACGTCGGCGTGGCCGTCGAGCGCGAGGGCCATGGCATGTGTGGCGCGGGTTATGCGGGCGTGCTCGGTGTTCGTTCAGCCATACGCGCGGGTTGATCCGCCGTGCGTGGACTTGTCGACGGCACGGTGGTATTGAGATGTTCGGTCGTGCCACCATGATTGGTCCTCCAATCCTGGTGTTTCGGGGCGTGGGATGTCGCGGTGATTCGTCAACGTGTCTCCTCGCTTCCGCGTTCGTCTCGCGGATGCGGCACACGATGTGCGGACGCCGAGGACATCAAGATCGAAGCAATCTTGATGGCACGAACACCCCACACGAACACCCCACGAACACCCCCCACGAACACCCCACGAGTGCCCCCATAGCGACGGCTGCGCCAGGGCGCTGGCGCCCCGCGTCCAGGCCGGGCCGGGTGTTCAGTCGCGGGGGCGTGAGCGCATGATCTGCCGTCGCGGGCACGCATGCGCAGCCTTGGCGCGATTGCGTGGCTTGCGTATGCGCGCCTCCGGTTCCCGCATACGCGCACTCGGCTCGCGTAGGCGCGCACACGGCTTGCGTATGCGCGCACACGGCTCGCGCATGCGCGCATACGGCTCGCGCATGCGCGCATACGGCTCGCGCATGCGCGCACACGGCTCTCGTATGCGCGCATACGGCTCCCGTGAGCGCGCTCACGACGTTAACAATTGCGCAGAATATACCAATTCTCGTACCCATTCTCATATCGCCTTCTTGCGCGGTTTCCGCCTGACGGTCGCGGCCAACCCCGCAGCGCTCTTCCAATGAATGTTCTTTTCGGACGCGAGGATGACCGCAGGCGATTGCAGCATCCACCCGAAGGCTCGTGGCGACCATCACGCCGCGTGATCCGCCGCACGCCCAGCGCATCATCCGCGCCAGTCCCATATCACAGCGCGGTGCGTGGCCACGCGGCTCGTCCCGAGGGAACTGGTTCAACCCCATCGCGCCATCGTGGCCATCCAGCGCGATGGCCACGGCCCCCCCACGGTGATCCCTCCCCCCCCTTCTGTGCCTCGTGGTGGCGCATGGCAGCGCGTGGATCGCGGTGTGGCTTGGGCTGGTGCAGGCCGTATCAGAGCGTTTCTTTGAGCGCGGGCGCGGGGCGAAACGCGCACGTCACGGATGGCTCGATGTGGATCGGCTGCCCCGTGACGGGGTTCACGCCCGTGCGTGGCCCGCGCGTTCGGCGAACAAACGAGCCGAAGCCCGCGATCGTCACTTTCTGCTCACTGGCCACGCCCGCCGCTATCGCCGCGAACACGGCCTCAACCGCCCGGGCCGCATCGGCCTTGGTGCTTTCCAACTCGGACGCCACTCGATCGATCAGGTCGCTCTTGTTCATGCGATCGTCCTTTCGTGGGACAAGACCCGACCTCTCTCGCCTGATGTGCCTTTCTATCGGTCATTCCACGGGGAAATCAGGAATCGTGGGCGAATTGCAACGGACTCCCCCGGGGAACTTTTGAACCGCTGAGGTGGCGGATGGGTTGCGATTCGCCCGCTGGTCTGTCATAATGCTCGAAGTTTCCTGCAGGGAGGGCGAGCGATGCGAACGACACTTGCGTTGGTTCTGTCAGCCGGTTGCGCGGTTCACGCCGACACGCTCCGCGTGCCCTCGCAGTACCCCAACATTCAGGCCGCGATCGATGCGGCCATCCCCGGCGACACGGTCCTCGTCGCCGATGGCGTGTACATGCGCACGGGCAACGTCAACATCAACCTGCGCGGCAAGGCCATTACCGTCAAATCCGAAAACGGTCCGGCCGCGTGCATCATTGATGGGCAGCACGGCGGCGTCCGGGCGATTCTTTTTACGACGCTCGAACCTCGCGACACGATCGTTGAGGGCTTCACGCTCAACCGCTTCAACGCCAGCGAAGGCGGCGGCATGTTGATTCAGGGCAGCAGCCCCACCATCCGCGGCTGTGTCTTTACGCAATGCTGGGGCAGCATTTATGGCGGCGCTGTGGCCGTCAAGGCCAACGCCAATCCGTTCATTGAGAACTGCGAGATGCGTCAGGGTCTGGCGGGCGCTGGCGGGGGCATTCTGGTAGACAATGCGCGGGCCACGGTGGTCGGCTGCCTGATTGAAGGCAATCGCGTTGACCTCTTCGGCGGCGGCGGCATCTATGTCATCAACAACTCCAACGTCACCATCGACGCCACCATCCTCCGCGCCAACGCCGCGTTCAACTTCGCGGGCTACGGCGGCGGACTCCACATGAACAACAGCACCGTCACCATCATCAGCAGCCTCATCGAAGCCAACACGGCGACGGACTTTGGCGGCGGCGTCTCCACGGCCGGGACCGCGTTTCTCAACATTCTCAACACCACGATCGTCGGCAACACGGCCATCGCCGGCGGCGGCGCGGGCTGGGCCGGAACCAACGCGATCATCCGCATGGGCAACTCGATCCTCGCAGGCAATTTCCCGCCGGATCTCGCCGGAGCCACGGCCGACGTGCAGTATTCACTGTCAGAACTCTTCATCCCCGGCCCGGGCAACATCACGGGCGATCCGCTCTTTGCCAACCCCGGCGGCGGCGATTACAGCCTCTCGCCCGGCTCGCCGGCGATCGACGCGGGCAACAACCTCATCCTGCCTCCGGGACCACTCTTTGATCTCGCAGGCCAGCCGCGACTTCAGGATGACCCGCTCACGCCAGACACGGGCCTGGGCACGCCGCCAATCGTGGACATGGGCGCGCTCGAAGTCCAGGGCGTCACCTGTTACGCCGATTGCGACACTTCCACCGGCCCGGGCGTTCTCGACATCTTCGACTTCCTCTGTTTCGGCAACCGCTTCAGCGCGAATGACCCCTACGCCTGCGACTGCGACACACAGACGGGCCTGGGCGTCTGCGATGTGTTCGACCTCCTGTGTTTCGGGAATCGCTTCGCGGCGGGGTGTCCGTAGCGCTCCGCCGCCGTGACGCGCGGCGATGGCCTCACGAACCGAGCGGCTATCATCGACTCGGTTGCATCATTGAAGACCGCGCGAGCGGCTTGCCGGGGGAACCACGTTGACCACACAAACCGAGATCGGATCACATACGACCGACCTGGCCTCGTTGATCGCTCCCGTCAAGCCGGGCGACGCGCTCAACTTCGAGCAACTCACGACGACCTACAACTTCGCCAATACGTCCAACGTCCGCGCAACCTTCACGCGCCTCGCCATTGACGAATGCCGACGACGCGCGAAACCCATCGCCGCGCTGGACATCGGCTGCGGCCGGGGCATCGGACGCCGCTTTGAATATGTCCGCGCGATTCGAGAACACGTCGATGAGTTCTGGGGCATCGAGCCGGACGCCGGCGTCAAGCCCGCCGAGGGCATCTTCGACAAGTTTCAGACCGCGATTCTCGAAACCGCCACGCTCCCCGACAACCACTTTGACCTTGCGTATGCGTACATGGTCATGGAGCATGTGCCCGATCCGCGGGCGTTCATGCAGGTCACGGCCAGGATTCTCAAGCCCGGCGGCGTCTTCCTGTTCGCCACGCCAAACGCACGGCACTATTTCACGCTCATCGCCAAGACGGCCCACACGCTCAAGATCGATGAGGTCATTCTGCGCTTGGTTCACGGCAAGGCGAAAAAAGAGGACTATCACTATCCCGTCAAGTACCTGTTCAACAACGAACCCCAGGTGGCCGTCGCCTCGCGAGACCTGGGTCTATGCACGCCCGAGTTCGTCTATCTTGAACCCGAAGGCCCCAAGGGGTACCTGCCCGGCCCGCTGCGCCCGGTGCTGCATGTGATGAACATGAAGCGCCGCATGATCCGCAACCCGCGCGTCCTGGCGACGCTCCTTGGACGAGTCATGAAGTCCGAATAGTGCCCATTGGCTGTGGCGCGAGACTCGTCGCAAGTGTCGCCACCGACACGCACTCAGCGCGCCCGCTGAGCCACACGGCCAGAGTGACACGGTACGGCCGCAACGCGAGAGGCCGACTTCGTGTACGATCTGTCACATGGTCATGCTGGCGTACGCAATCGCGACAGCGATGGTACTCGCCTGGATCGGAATCACGATCTGGGCGCTGCTGTGGGATCGCGCGCGGGGCAGGCGACGATGCCCGCGGTGCTTCTATGAAATCGACACGGCCTCGGGGCGGAAATGCACGGAATGCGGCCGTGTCGCGCGTAGTGAACGGGCACTGGGCAAGACGCGACGGCGATGGCGCACGGCGATTGTGGCGACTGTTCTGCTACTTGGGCCTGCGCTCACGGCCGCAACATGGGCCTGGCTCACCCACAACAACGGCTGGCCCGGCGTGCCGACGGCGATTGCGACGCGATTGCTCTGGTTGAACAACGCAGATCACGACGCGGATGTGATCGAGCGAATCCGCAGCGGGCGCCTGTCCCGCGCGGACGCGGAGCGGGTGGTGCTCGCGGCGTGTCGAAGGCTTGATTCCGATGATCCATTGCGGCGTGCGAGCGGCTTTGACCTGCTGTTCGCCATCGATCGGTTCGATGCGCGTCTTTCCTCTGATCCGCCCAATACACGGCGAGCACTGCTGGAGGAACTTCGACCAGATCGCTCAATCCCGGCCTTGATCCGCCTCTCGCGAAGCGCCGACGATGCGGAAGCCGCAAAGGCCCTTCGCGCGATGACCAGTCTTCGCGACATATCCGATGATGTGCTGCTGGCCATTGTCGATCAGATGGGCGCGGCATCAAGCGAAGTGCGACAGGCCGCTCGCATGGCGGCGATGTTTTACATAGCGCCCAACGCACACACTCGTCGATTTGCGCCAGCGCCACAAGACCTGTTCACCGGCGGCGGCGACTCGTCAACCACCACGGCCGCGCGGTTCACGCGCCGCGTGCGTGAACTCGCGCATGACCGCGCCGCCTTGCTCGAATGGCTTGAAGCCGCCGCGATGGATGATGACTCAATCAATGATCCGGAGTGGATGCATCGACGCATGGCGTTGTGGCTGTTCTGCCGGCTGGCAAAGTACGACGTGGTCGCGCTGGATGCCGTGGAGGCGGCATTGGGTGTGCCGCACGAGTTCCTCGTCGCGATCACGGTGCATCAACTTCAGGGCTTTGCGTGGTCGCCTCGCATCGAGCACGGGCTTCGCGCTGCGATCCATCATCAATCGGCGCGAGTGAACCACGAAGCGATCCGGTCAGCCGCGACATTCAAGCATGACGCGGCATCCTTGATTCCCGACTTCATCGAGTACGCCGCCCGCCCCGATCGTCAGAGTGGCTCAAATGCCTTTGTCGAGTTCTTTCGCATGATCGGCGGCGATCCTAAGGACTTGCTGCCCGTGGTGCATGCGCGATTGACCGCGCTCGCCGATCAAGCCGACGCGGCGGGCCTGGGCATCAATGGCCGTTGGATCCGCAATCCACCGATGGCGTCGCTTCATTGGTTGTGGATCTCCACGATGGATGTGGAGGATCCTGACAAGGCGGAACTGGCCGCCAAGTATGTACGACTGGAGTCTTATCAGGAGTCCGCCCTCGAAGCCCTCGTCGCCTTCGCCGTATTGTCTGGCGATCGCGCCGCCACCACATCGCTCGTGATCGAACGCAACCCAAGCCTGCACGAGGCCGTCAATCCGCAGTTTCCCAACCCGCCGCTCATCAGGTTGTTCCGGCTGAACCTTGTCGAAGTTGACCGATTGATTGAGCATTACGCGTCGTCAGGCGATCCCATGGAACGCGCGGCCGTGGCGCGACTGATGACTCGGCACTTATCCGCTGAGCAACTTGCGCCGCTCGCGCCGCTTCTCAATCGTCTCGCCACCAACCCCGACCCCGTGCTTCGCGAAGCGGCCGCGCGGGCGAAGGAGCGGATGGCGCAGTAGAACGCTTGAGGACGCGAGGGATGTCCGACCGCTGCGTGCGGCCACGGTTGCTTCGCGTAGAATGTCAACCGTGAAGCGCAACGATTCACACCCGCATCGCCACGGCCCGTCGATCGCACGATGGTGGATCTTTCGCGTTTGCATTGTGGTCGCGCTGGCCGTTCTCGTCAACATCGCCGTGGCATGGGGGTGTTCCGTATGGGGAATTGAAACACGCTTTGAAGGAAAACGTGCGTCAGACACGGTGAATGAAATGCACGACGAGCGTGTGCCCGATCACCTTCAGGGGAATTTTGATGATGTGATCGTTGAGCGGGGTTTGGGCTTCGGAATCTGTTGCGAAATCTGGCAAGCAATCATGCTCAAGAACCCTGCGATGACGCGCCGGCTGTATCGTTGTACGAGCGGGTGGCCGCTTCGGTGCATGCGGTGGTCAGAACAACACCTGCGCATTCACGACCGTATTGGACGCCGTTGGACATGGGCGAACGGAGTTCATGCTGGAGTCGGCACTCCCACCACCTTTCAAACCCTGCCGCCTCTTGAACGCCGTCTCCCCCTCCAACCAATCATGCCCGCCTTCGCACTCGGCACACTGATGTGGATGCTGCCGATCGGTTTGCTGTGGCTCTGTCCCGGATTGCTTCGGCGACACCTCCGCCGCAAGCGCAACCGCTGCCCCGCCTGCGGCTATCCGATCGGCGCATCGCCCGTCTGCACGGAGTGCGGAGCGACGCTGCCTCTTGCTCGCGCAGCGCTGACGACCACCGCGCCTCCGCTCACAACCCCCGCGCCTACGCCCCGATCGCCGCGCACACCTGCTTCGCCGCATCCGTGAGGTCCGTCGCGGCCGCGAGCGTTGGAAGGGAACTTCGCGCCTCATCCAGCAGCCGCCGACCCTGCTCGACGTTCGTCCCCTCGAGCCGCACCACCAGCGGAACCTTGAAGCCTTTGCTGCCGTCGGCGTTGGTGAATCCGCGCGCCGCGTTGATGATCCCCTGCGCGATCACATCGCACCGCATGATCCCGCCGAAGATGTTCACCAGCACGCCGCGCACCTTCGCATCCGACAGGATGATCGAAAACGCCTCGGTCACGGCCTCTTCGCTCGCCCCGCCCCCGACATCGAGAAAGTTCGCCGGTTCCCCGCCGTGCAACTTGATGATGTCCATCGTCGCCATCGCCAGTCCCGCGCCGTTGACGAGGCACCCGATGGTGCCATCGAGGGCGATGTAGGACAGGCCCATGCGGTGCGCCCGCGCTTCGGCCGGTGATTCCTCGCTCGGGTCGGCCAGCGCGGCCACATCGGTGTGGCGGAACATCGCGTTGTCGTCAAAGTTGAACTTGGCGTCGATCGCCAGCAGCCGTCCGTTGTCCCCGGCCGTGATGACCAGCGGGTTGATCTCGGCCAGCGAACAGTCCTTCTCCTGAAACAGCCGCGCGAGGTTCAGCATGATCGTCACGGCCTGCGAGATGTGTCGGCCGCGCAGGCCCAGGGCGAACGCCACGCGCCGCGCCTGATACGCCTGCAACCCCAGCAGCGGGTGCAGCCGTTCCTTGATGATCGCCTCGGGCCGGTCGTGGGCCACCTGTTCGATCTCCACCCCCCCCTCGCGGCTGGCGATGAGCACATTGCGGCGCGATGTGCGATCGGTCGTGATCGCCAGATAGAACTCTTCCTTCCCCCCCCCCTCACCCCCGACGCGATCCGCGATGTCCACGCCCGCCGCGATCAGCAGCCGCTTGACCTCCAGCCCCTCGGGCGGCGTCTGCGGGCTGATCATGCGGTGGCTGAGCATGAACCGCGCTGCCTCGGTCGCCTCCGCCGCGGAGCGAACCAACTTCACGAATCCCGCCTTGCCGCGACCGCCGGCATGAACCTGCGCCTTGACCACGGCCAGCGGCCCGCCGTCGGCGGTCACCTGCCCATACGCCTTGGCCGCTTCTTCGATCGAGGTGATCATCACGCCGGGCGGCACGGGGATGCCAGCCTTCGCCAGCAGGTCGCGGGCCTGATATTCATGCACTTTCATCGCGATTCTCCGAGTGTGGGAGGCGATCGTAGCGCTGCAGCATCAGAATCGGTGGCACGGGCGTCTCGCCTGTGCCCCACTCCTCATGGCCGGCGCTACAGGTGTTCTCCTCCGCCTCGCCCCCTACCCTCACACCATGACCACACGCACACGCCTGACCCTCTGCTCGCTCCTGGCCCTTGCGCCCCTCGCCCTCGCCCAGCAGGGCGAGATGTTCGCCACCGGCCTGACGATGCCCGTGGACTTCGCGAGCGATCCCACGCACCCCAGCCGCTTCTACATCGTCCAGCAGACCGGCGAGGTCCGCATCATCGAAGATGGCGCCCTCCTCGACAAACCCTTCTTCGAAGTCAACCGCGACAACTTCACCGGCCACCGCTCGAATTGGGAACGCGGCCTGCTCGGCATCGCCCTCGACCCCGACTTCGCCGAGAACAAACGCTTCTATCTCAACTACACCGGCCGTGGCGGGACCACGCATGTCTCGCGCTTCACCGCGACCGATCCGCACACCGCCGCGCACACCACCGAAGAGATCCTCATCACCATCGAGCAGCCCTGGGGCAACCACAACGGGGGCGGGCTGGCCTTTGGTCCCGATGCCATGCTCTACATCGGCATGGGCGATGGCGGCGCGGCCAACGATCCGCGCGGCGCGGGGCAGGACATGTCCACGCTGCTTGGCAAAATGCTGCGGATTGACGTGACATCCGCGCCCCCCGAGGGCCGGGCGTACGGCATTCCCGCCGACAACCCGTTCGTGGGTCGTGAAGGTGTGCCGCCGGAGATCTGGGCGTTTGGTCTGCGGAACCCGTGGCGCTATTCGTTCGACTCGCGCGGGCGCATGTGGATCGCCGATGTCGGGCAGAACCACGCGGAGTGGGTGCATCTGCAACCCGAAGGCTCCAAAGGCGGCGAGAACTATGGATGGAACGTCTATGAGGGTCCTGAGCCGTTCCGCAATCGCCCGGCAAGCCAGCGCGACATTCAACCCGACCCCGCGACGATCATCCTGCCCGTCTGGTCCTACACGCATCGCTACAACAACCGCGCCAACGGCTCGATCACCGGCGGGTTCTTCTATGAAGGGGACAAGGTTCCCACACTGCGCGACCGGTACATCTGCGCGGACTTCATGTCCGGCCGCATCTGGAGTTTCAAACTCGGCAGCAGCGGCAAGGCGGATGACATCGTGGAGCACACGCGGGCCTTTGCGCCCATGTTCGAAGACCGCGGCCCCGAACTGGCCATCAGTTCCTTCGGCCGTGACAACGAGGGCGAGTTGTACATTCTGGATTTGAAGGCGGGGACGGTCATCAAGATCGTGCCGTAGGCCGCACGCGCCCCCCACCCGCATGTGACAGGGTCATCCGGCGGTCTTGCCCCATCCGATCCGGGTATTTCCCCGACCCGAATGACTCCACCCTTCCCGCCCGGGCCTGCACACCTATTGCGGACCCCTGCATCCCCATTCAAGAGCCTTCCGCAGCCCTCCCGGACCGCCCAAACCCCGTTTGCGAGCGCTGAAGGCCCTTTTTGCAGGCCCCAACACCCGTCCGGGAGTGCTCCAAAGCCGTGATTGAGCGCTCCAAAATCATTTTGGAGCGCTCAAACGTCGTTCTGGAGTGCCCAACAGCTCCTGTAGAGCCTTACACAACTCCTGTAGAGCCTTATGCAGCTCCTTAAGAGCCTTGCACAACTCCTGCAGAGCCTTATGCAACGCCTGTAGAGCCGTCTTCAGCCCCCGTGCAAGGCCCGGCAATCCCTGTGGAACCCCCGGCAGCCATCGTGCGAGGGCCTCCCCACGGATCGGACAACCTCACAACGAAAGCATGGCCACCTCGAACGGTGGCCATGGCACACACCCACCGATGGGTCAACCTCACAACGAAAACATGGCCACCTCGAACGGTGGCCATGGCACGCGATCAACTTCGGCATCGGCCGCGCTCGCGGCCGCGATGGCTTACCACCCGCGCTGCATTCCCCCCCCCTGCTGCGCCCCGATTGCGGCCGGGATGGCGATCAGGGGCAGGAACGGTTCCATCGCGCCAAGGGAGGCGGCGGCGTTGACGAGGACCGAGCGGTCGCCGCGCGATTCGGTGATGAGGACATCGCCCTCCCAGTAGGAGTATTCGATCATCGCCCGCGCGCCCTGACGAAGTTCGCCAAAGGTCGGCACGACCATCGCAGGCCCACGCGAGGCATCGCTGGGCGAACGCATCGCGTTGCTCACGGCCGAGCCGAACATCGACACGAGCGGATACCCCGCGCGCATCGCCCGCTGCGTCTCGAGGAACGACACCGATGTCACCTCGCGACCCCGGGGCATCGCGGCCGCGAACGCCGCATTGGCCATCAGGCCCTCGCCCGCCTTGCCGCCCGCCTGTCGCACGGCCGCGATCACCGACTGCGGCATCGCGCCCGCGATCAACCAGCGATCGGTCATGGCCCAGGTGAGTTCCAGCGGCACGGGCAGGCCGTTGAACCGCAGACTGATGAGATCAATCCCGTCATACTCCCACGCGGCCAGACGAACATACCCCGGGCCGACGGGAATCGCATCCGCGAGCGTGTTGGCCATCGCGCGAAGTTTCTCAAACGCGCTGATGAACCGCGCGCGATCCTTGAACGTCACCATCGCCACGCCCGACGCGAGCGAGCCGCCGCCCGTGGAGTCGGACAGATACATCGCGGCCGTGCCGCCGAGGGCATCGATCACATCGTCGAAGATGTTGACGCCCGTACGCGCTTCGAACTCCGCGAGGGCATCCTCGACGGGGGCCCCCATCTCCGCCGCCTCCCCCGCCATACCGCGCAGCCACGACAGATCAAACTTGCCAACGCACGCCATGTGGGCATCAGCGGGAATCGCCGCGAAATCCGCCGTGGTCAGCGTGCCCCTGGGCGACCACGGGCCGGCCACCATCGCCCCGCGCATCGTTGTGCGGACGATGGACTCGGTGGCCGTGTATCGCCACGATGACTCGAAACGCAGCGGGTCTTCGCCGATGAGGCCGCTTTGTTCGAGCATCGCCGCGACACGCTGCATGGTCTGCGGATCCTGGTTGGGGAGCATCGGCAGCATCTCGGCCAGGGGCGCCAGGCCGCTGGAATCAAACGCCACGCGCATCACCGCGCCATCTTCCAGCCCCGCGAAGGGCGCATCGGGATTGTTCATCGTCCCCGCGATGATTTCGTACCGCCACGCGCCGTTGCTCTGACGCGGGCCGTAACTGACGATGGCCAGTTGCACGGAGATGTCCGTCATGCCCTGGAAGCGGGTGCTGGCCTTGGGCCTGATGCGGTCGCCCGCGGCGAGCATCATGGCGCTGACTTCGCCGTGCATCGCGCTTGCGGCCTGCTCGCTGGGCATCTCGAGGCTCAGGATCGCGCCATACCCGAACGCGCCGCCCGAAGGGTTGTCGCCATCGTACACGACGGCGAACCGCGCGGGCCGCGACATCATGTCGAGGACTCGCGGGGCAAGCGCCATCGCCTGCGGCGGCACATCGGGCAACTCACGCCCGAGTTCGGCCAGACGCATCGGCAACATCGCGAACGCCTGGCGCAGCGCGGCATCCTTGGGATCAACCAGCACGGCCGCCGCGCCCGCGGACTCGAACGAAAGCACCGTGATCTGCCTCGCGGCATCGGGCCGGGATTGTTCAACACCGACGCTGGCCACGCCCGCCACAGCCGATCCGCACCAGACCATCCCCCCACCGATCCCCCCACCCATCCCCCACACAGCGCACACGGCGACGATCCGCTTGATCCCCTGCATCATGATCCTGGCCTCCTTGTTCGTGGTGTTTCCCGTTCCCTATGCTAGCGGACCCTGCGCGCGGGCAGCCAGACGCTTGTTGGACTCTCCCCTTCGCCGATTTCACGCATGGCTGAACGCATTGTGATTATCAGGCCCAGTGCCCTCGGCGATGTCTGCCGAACTGTGCCCGTGCTGGTCAGTCTGCGGCGGGCGTACCCGGATGCTCGCATCGACTGGCTCGTGCAGGATACGTTCGCCGAGGCCGTGGCGGGTCATCCCGATCTGTCACATGTCGTGCCGTTTCCGCGTGAGGCCCTGAGCAGGGCCGCGAAGTCGCTTCGGTTCGGCCGTGTGCGTGCATGGACCAGGTCTCTGCGTGAGGCGAAGTATGATCTGGTTCTGGATTGTCAGGGACTGCTGCGCAGCGGATGGATCGCGTGGGAGACGCGGGCGGCACAACGCGTGGGGTTCGCCGATGCGCGGGAACTGGGGTGGCTGGGCCTGACGCAGCGCGTGCGAGTGGCCGCGGACACGCACACGGTGGAGCGGATGATGGCGCTCGTCAAGGCCCTGGGCGTCGAGCAGGTCATGGACCTGCGATTGCATGTGCCGCCCGCGGCGCAAGCGCGGTTGCTCGCGGACTCGCGGCTTGCCGGGCGATACGCGCTGCTCGCGCCGACGAGTCGATGGCCGTCGAAACTGTGGCCGGCGGAACGCTTCGCGGCGATTGCCGAATCGCTGCTCGATGGACACGTCGAGCATGTCGTTCTGACGGGGATGCGCAGCGAGCGCGGGCAGATCGGGCCGCTGCTTGAGTTCGCGGCGAGCGAGCCGCGCGTGATTGATCGCGTGGGCGCTACGTCAGTCGGCGAGTTGATGGCGTTGATCAAGCACGCGGCGATCGTGATTGCCAGCGATTCGGCGGCGCTGCACATGGCGGTTGGGTTTGAACGGCCGTTGGTGGGGCTGTTCGGGCCGACGCGCGTGGGCCTCGTCGGGCCGTATCGACGCGAGCGCGATGTGATTCAGCACGTCACGTCCGGCGATTCGTTCAACCACAAGCGGACCACGAACGCGATGATGCTTCGCATCGGCGTGGAAGAGGTGGCGGCGGCTGCGGTGGATCGGTTGCGCACGTCGAGGGCGCGGTAAAGGGCCGTCGGTCAGCGAAACGTTCATCATCATGTTCCGCGTGCGCCTGTTGGATGCGCACAGGCGAGACACCCGTGCCACCGGGAGAATGTGGAGATGCGCACAGGCGAGACGCCCGTGCCGCCGGGGGAAGGAGACCATCTTCGATCGCGTGCGCGATCGGCTCTGTCAGGCGGGGCGGATGCCGCGATAGAGCGCCTGCACGCGCTCGCTCTCCTGCTTGCGTACCGAATCCAGCAGCAGGCGCGGGATTCGCCACGCTTCCTGATCGCGTGAGACGTTCGAACAATGTTCGCTGAAACAGTGATAGAGAAACTTGAACGCATCGCGCGGCTGGTGCATCTGATCCAGCGCATCGACCAGATCCTGCCGTGTGACATCCTCAGCAAACAAATCAAGCAGCGAAATCGACTTCGCCCCCGGCGCCAGGCACGCCCGAAGACGCGCGTTGCACAGGTCATACAGCATCGGACCCGTCCACGACAGCCGATCGATCAGGTTCTGCTTGTCCAGCCGTGCTTCCTGAAAGAACGCGCTGGATTCCTTATACAGCGTGTGCCGCAGTTCGATCGGCAGGAGCAGTTTGAACCCGATCCCAGCCTGCTGAAGGAACTTGTTGTTGAGCATGGGCCAGACCACGGCCTTCATCCGCGCCGGATCGCCCGAAATCAACGTCGGCTCATCCACGCGATCAACGATCACAATCATGCCGACAAAGCCGAACTCCCCGGCCACTCGGCGCAGACGCTCGAGCATCAGAAACCGCGTCTCATCGGACTCGGTCACGGGCAGATTCGCCGGATCGCGCAGCAGCGCATGCAGGCGTCGCAGCGACATCGCATACGACACATCCGGACGCTGGCTCACGCGAATCTGCCGTCGAACGCGTCGTCCGAGGTGACGCCACCGCGCAGGATCCCACAGATACCGCTTCGCCAGCAGCGCCAGCCACACGGCCGCGGCCGCGATCAGCGCGATCACCCACGTCTGCGTGATCTGGGGTTGATTCCGGGCGATGTAGAGCGCCACCACGGCCCCGGGCAGCAGCACCCCCCCCCACGCCAGCGCCATCCACACCAGCGCATCCTTGGGCGCGGGGAGGCGAAGCAGTCGTCGCAGCGCGCGCGTGCGCAGGTCCGCCTCGGCCGGGCGGTCATAGATCGCCTGAAGCAGCAGCAGATCGCGCCGCGCTGCTTCATCCATGCGCCGCGCCAGGCGACCCGCCTCTGGCCCAAGATCAAGCGCATCATCGCGCGTCCGCCCGAGTACCGCATCGACCAAACGCGGCACGATCAGCCCGAGCATCGCGTCGATGTGATCCACAAGCCGGATCTGCTCGAGCGAGGCCAGCGGGTCCTTTCCACCCACTCTCGCGTGGAAGCGTTCGATGATGCCGCTGAGGTCGTCGTAGGGAACGAGAAGGACCTTGTTGGTGGGATGCAGCGCGTTGTGTTCACGCACGCGGCGTTCGATCTGAAGCCGGATGGCGGTTTTGCCGCTGCCCTTTTCGCCAAAGACAATGGCCGTGGCCGGGCGATGCAGTTCCCCGAGGATCTTTTCAAAGTCGCTGTGGGCTGAATCGGGCGGCCGGCCCTGTCGAACGACCGCGGTGTCGGATGCATCGCGCGAGGCCGGCCCGCGGGATGGATCGCCGGGAGTCGTCGTCATCCGCGCAAAGACCGCATCGTGTCGAGCCTCCTCGCCGCGAAAGGGATGCTCCACGATCGACCAGTGCTCGAAGAAGTCGGAAAGTGTCACGCCTGATCCTTGGCGCGGTCGAGCGCCGCGTCCTGCACCACGCCGCTTCGAACATTCCGGCGACGCTGGTGCGATTGCAGCGCAAGCCCGACCCTTCGCATCAATGCAACGTCAGCGACACCGGCCATCCTGGCCGTGTCAGTGCTGCTGCTCCTGCTCGACGCGCGCCCCGAGAATCGGCGACACGCGCGAGACTACGCGCTCGAGCGTGCGAATGTCCCGCGCTTCGGCGTTGAGGCGAAGCAGCGGCTCGGTATTGCTCTTGCGCACGTTCATCCACCACCCTTCGCGGTCGAACGCGTCGATCGAGAGGCCGTCGAGTTCGTCGATGTGCCCTGTGCCCCGGAGTTCCGACCGCAGTTCCTCGATGGCCGCATCCTTTTCTTCGATGCGGAAGTTGATCTCCCCGCTCTGAACATACCGCGCCAGCGGCTTGAAGATGTCGCTGACGCGCTTGCCGGTCCGCGCGATGGCGTTGAGGGTGACAGCCATCGCGATCACGCCGGAGTCTGCACAGAAGTTGTCACGGAAGTAGAAGTGGCCCGAGAGTTCGCCGCCAAAGGCCGCGCCCGTCTCGGCCATCTTCGCCTTCATGAACACATGGCCCACACGCGATCGCACCGGCGTGCCCCCGGCCTTGCGCACTTCCTCCTCCACCGCCTTGCTTGATCGCAGGTCATACACGATCGGACTGCCCGGGTGCTTCGCCAGGAACGACTTGGCGAGGAAGGCCGTAAGGTGATCGCACCCGATGATCTGCGACTTCTCATCCACGATCACCAGGCGATCCGCATCCCCGTCAAAGCAGATGCCAAAGTCGGCCTTGAGTTCAAGCACGGCCGCCTGCACATGACGCAGGTTGTACGCCACGAGCGGATTCGGCTCGTGCGCGAAACTCCCCGTCGAGTAGTCATAGTTGATCTCGATGATCTCAAGGCCGGGCACGCCCTCGCCCTTCCTGCCAAAGATCTTGGGCACGACCAGCCCGGCCATCGCGTTGCTCGCATCCACCACCACGCGAAGGGGCTTGCTCGCCTTGAACGCGGACATGTCGAGACAGTTCAGA
>CAZTPJ010000010.1:64930-67492 GCA_964614515.1 uncultured Phycisphaeraceae bacterium
CGTGCGCCTTGTACGGCTCCCAGAGGTCGCGCTGCTGCACACGGCCGCCGGCCTTCTGCACCGTGGCCCGCTCGACCATGGCCGCGAACTTGCGAATGTCCGAGAGGCCCGTGGCCTCGCCGACGGGCTTGGCCTTGCGCTTGGAGATCTTGAAGCCGTTGTAGTTCGGGGGGTTGTGGCTGGCCGTGGTCATCACGCCGCCGGCGCAGTCAAGATGATTGATCGCGAAGTAGATGAACGGCGTGTCCACCAGGCCCACGTCGATCACATCCCCGCCCTGATCGGTGATGCCCGCGATCACTTCGCTCGAGAGCGAGGGGCTGGAGCGGCGCATGTCCCTGCCGACAATGATGTTGCGCATCATCGGCGTCATGTCGCCCACGGCCGCGGCTTCTCCACGGAGAAACTTGCTGGTGCCGTAACCGATCTGCCACGCCAGCGTTTCGTTGAGCAGGTCCGGATAGGTTCCGCGGATGTCGTAGGCCTTGAACACCCGCCCGAGCATTGGAATTCCCTGAGTTCGTGTCACGTCATAACAATAGGCCCACACTTCGCCAACATCGACAATATCAGGGTTATGTTTGGGTTGTTTCGCCTTCAGAGTCCACCAACACCCGGATTCCCCTTGGCAAAGCGTCCACGAACCAACGCCCGTACCACGCCGACGAGATCCGCGGATCCAGCACCACGATCCGCCCCGTATCGGTCTTGGACCGGATCAGACGACCGAAGCCCTGCTTGAAGCGAATCACCGCCCGAGGCAGCGAGTCCTCCTTGAACCCATCCCCCCCCCGCGACGCGATCAACTCAAGCCGCGCTTCGTTCAGCGGTCGATCCGGCGGATCGAACGGCAATCGCGTGATGATGACATTGCGAAGCCCATGCCCGCGCACATCCACACCCTGCCAGAACGTCGCGGCGCCCAACAGCACCGAGTTCTCATCCTCGCGAAATCGCTCCAGCAGTCCACCGCGAACACCATCGCGCCCCTGCACCAGCAGCGGCAAACCAAGCGTGCGCAGGTCATCCTCAACGAGCGCCGCCACGGCCTCAAGCGTGGCAAAACTCGTGAAGAGGACAAACGCGCCGCCGCGCGTCGCCGCCACATGATGCACGATGCGCTCGGCCAGCGCCCGGTTATATCGCTTGACGGGGGACTCGCCCGCTTGGCCGGATGCTGCGCGACCGCCCCCCCCTCGCTCACTGGTGCGGGGTTCCCGCGAGCCGCTTGGGTTCGGCACCGCGCGATCGATGTGCATCGTCACCTGCGTGTCGAACGAGAACGGACTGCCGAGCAGGAGCGTGCGCGAGCCATCACACCCCAGCCGGGACCTGATGTGCTCGAACGGATCGCGTCGCGAATCGCGTGAGCCGCTCGACGTCGCCAGCGTCGCGCTCGTCAGTGTCACGCTGCGCTCGTTCGTGAACAGATGCTCGCGAAGCATCGGCCCCACTTCGACCGGCGCGGAACGCAACTCAACACGCGGACGTGAACGATCACCCTGCATCTCAACCCAATACACGCTCGCGGACAGCGACTGATCGACAAAGGCCGCGGCCGTCGCCGCCATGTCCGCCGCACGCTTGGCATACATCGTCAAGTCAAACTTCTCGGCCTCATCCTTCACAACGTCGCGCACGGCCTTGAGCCGCAGCGACAGGTCCGTCAGTGCGGCCGTGAGTTCATTTTCAACCATGCTGGCGAATCGCACGCGTCCCGAGCCGATCTCGCCGGATTCCACCAGCGCTGTCCACGCATCAAAGAACTCGCTCGCGGCGCGCATCGCGGCCACCGTCGCGTTGATCGCCGCGTCCACCGCCTGGATGTCCACCCCCAGCACGCGCAGATGATCCAGGTACCCCTTGCGCCGTCGCATGTCGAACAACTGTCGCAGCAGAAACTCCACGCGCCCCTGCGTCAGCGACAGGCCGAAGTGATCGCTGGCGACATCTTCAACGTTGTGCGCCTCGTCGAGAATCACATGCTGATAGTCCGGCAGCATCTTCGCGCCGCCCGCACGAAGCGCCAGGTCCGCGAAGAAGATCGCGTGATTGCAGATGAGCAGGTTCGCCGCCTCCGCCTGACGACGCGATCGCTGATAAAAGCACCGCTTGTAATGCGGACAGTTGCGACCCATGCAGTTTTCGGCGTCGCTTTGCGCGTATTCCCACACGGCCGGACGCTCCAGCCGCGGCAGCGTCGCGAGCGAGCCATCGGTTGTCGAATACGCCCAATCCTCGATGACGTGCAGCGATGCGAGCGAGGCCGGCTCGCTGAAGAGTCGATCCTGCCGCTTGGACGCCAGTTCGAGCCGGCGAATGCTCAGATAGTTGCCGCGACCCTTGACCAGTGCCGGGCGCAACTCGCCGGACCAACCATCCACCCCCCCCGCTTGACTGATCGTCGCCGCCAGCAGAGGGATGTCGCGCTTGACCAGTTGCTCCTGCAGGGCGATGGTGTGCGTGGCCACGACCACAACCTCGCCGTGCGCCAGACATCGCATGATCGCGGGCACGAGATACGCGAACGACTTGCCCACGCCCGTCCCCGCTTCGACCATC
>CAZTPJ010000011.1:0-17826 GCA_964614515.1 uncultured Phycisphaeraceae bacterium
ACGATAGACCCGCTTCCATGCGGGCGCAGGTTTCATCGGCGCTTTGACTACGAAAGCACGCGACGAGTTTCGATGCACGGCCCGCGCGATGAGTTCCTTCCCCGTTCCGCTCTCGCCTGTGACCAGCACGGGCAGATTCGACGCGGCCACGGTCCGCACGGTGCTGATGATCCGGCGCATCGGCTCGGACCCGGCGATGATGCCTTCGAATCCTTCATGCTGCACGAGATCGCCGAGTTCGCCGGACTCGTGGCGAATCATCACGTTTTCCGCCGCACGATTGACGAGATTTCGGAAGACTTCGAGATCGAGGGGCTTTTCAATGAAGTCGTACGCGCCGCTTTTGAATGCGGCGCGGGCCGTGCCAACGTCACCGTGGGCGGTGACCATGATCGTTTCGGCGGTGGGCTGGAGTGTTCGTGCGGCTTCGAGGACGACGAGTCCCGCGTCGGCGCCCTCCGGATCGACCTTGGCGCCATCGGTTCCCTCCTGCCACGCGGCCCCGGGCATGCGAAGGTCGGTGATGATGACATCGAACGAGCCGTGCCGAAGTTCGTCCATCGCAGCCTTGACGTCATGCACGATCGTGCAGACATGGCCGAACTTCTTGAGCGCGTCGGCCATGACCTCGGCGTGGTCCGGTTCATCCTCGACGATGAGAATCTGCGCGGCGGGCGTCGTGCGGGTCTGAGACATGCGACGTGAGGATATGCGGCCGAGGCGGGAATCGCGAACGCAGCCGGCGCGCAATGAAAACGGCCGAGGTCGCGCCCACGATGAGCGACCCCGGCCGTATAGCGACGCTGGCGCGAATGTCGCGGCCAGCGCGTCTGTCAGAAGTCGCACCCGCGCTGGAAGTAGTTGTTGAAGCACAGGAAGTCGAACACATCGCACACACCGCCGCCAGTGACCGACGTGCAATCGCACGCGTACGGATCCCCCGCCTGGAACGCATTGGCGAAGCAGAGCAAGTCAAACACGTCGAGGACGCCGCGCCCGTTGGACGTGTCGCAGTCGGCGTAGCACTCGGCGAACTGATACATCCAATTGTCGGTGCCAAAGCCTTCGCCGGCCGTTCCCCAGCGAACGGTGCGTGACTTGAAGATGAGCCTCGACACGGCGTCGTTGCCTTGCACGGCGAAGCCGAGGAACTCATAGCCCGCCTGCGGGATTGCGCCGGCCTGCAGGATTCCCAGAAGCGTTCCGTTGGTGCTGATGATGTGAATGTCGAGTTTCTCAGAAGAGGCCGCGCCCCAGAAGTCGCCGCCCCACGAGCGAATCGGCACATGGAAGTCGATCTGAACGTCCACCCCACCCTCGCCCTTGTCGAAGTTGATCCAGCACGACAAGTTGGCCGTGCCGTTGTTGTCGAAGTAGTCGAGCGGCGGGACATCGACGGTGTTTCGGAAGCCGGTCAGCGGCGTCGTGCCGATCTGCAGGACGCTGGCTGCGCCCGCGATGCCCACAGGCGTTCGCCGGAACGACGCATCTTCGCGAAATCCCTCGAAATCCTCGACCACGTCCGGGTCGCCAGTGATCAACTCGAACTGACTCCGGTTGTCGAACAAGAGGATGCCGCCGGGGGACTGCGCCGCCGCGGGAGCTGTGAACAGAATGAACGCGCACAACGCCAGACAGACCTTTCCAAACATGGTGGGTGATCTCCGCCGATTTGGGCTGGATCGCTCGCTGCGCCCCTGCGAGGAACACTGCGGCACGAACGTCCGACGCGCCCTGCGGCGAGCCTGGCCAAACGCTTACGGACGCTGCAACCGACCTCACGCAGCTCTCTTTCCAACCGAGGACCAATATACACGGGAAGCAAGCCAAACGCGAGCGGTGTCAACACCCTAACGCCCGAGAATCAGCCTGTCATCGGGATTTTCCCGCATCGCTCGACTCGGTTCACCCTGGCGCAGCAACGGCGCTTGATGGGCGAATCCACTTAGGACTTGCCCAACCCTGCTTGTGATCACACGGCACATCCGGCGCATCGGACCTTGTATTTCCGGACCTGATTGAAACACAGCAGCCCGCGAACCGTGTCGGTCGATGATCGTGCGGTGAGTTCACGAACCGAAAATGCGCGAACGTCGCTGGTTTCCGCCAGTCGTAAGGTTGATTCCCTAAACTCGCTTGACGCGGCTTGGAACGCGCTTGCCGAAGTTGCCCAGGGCGCCGAGTCGCACAACCTCCAGCCAGCAGAGCAACGGAAGATTGTTGCTTCACTCGCCGCTCTCGGGCTGCACACCCCTTCGGCCGCCCTGACGAGAACTCTCACCCATGCAAGTGTTTCGCTCGGCAAGGCCCCGACCCCCGTCGAGCATGAAGATCTCGTGACCGTCGAAGAGCGAGAGGCACGCGTGTTGGGGAACCTCGCGGCGCTGGCGGATCGCGGCTCGGCCGTGGCGTCATGCTTCGATTCGTGGCGAGAGGCGCGCCGCGAGGAGGTCTGGGCCCGGGCGATTGACGGGAACATCGTTCGCGGCGGATTGCGGTGGCGGGATTGGGGGCCGTGGATTGATGCTCGAAGCGCGGCCGTGCGCCTGGCGACCGAGCATGTCCAGCGGCTCGGACTTGAACCGATCATTCTCGAGGGGATCTGCCCGCCGTGGTTGCTGATCGAGTTGTGCAAAGCGACGCCCCGGCGGGCCGATGGATCGTGGCCGCGGATCACGATCGTGCAGGAAGATCCGCTTGAGTTCCTCGACGGCCTTGCGCACGCATCGATGGAAGAGTGGCTGAGCCAGGCACGAGTCGAGGTCATCGTTGGTCCGGCGGCGAGCGACGCACTGGCCAAGGCCCTGGCGAAGCGAATGGACTATGAACTCTCCGGCCCTGTGATCTCGCTGGAGAGTGTTCGCACGCGCGTTCGTCCGGGACCGCGCGAAGTGTTGATGCGCGCGGTTGCGGGCCAGCGCAATGCGGAGTCCGCCGCTCGCCGGGAACTGGATCGCACGTACGCGAATCGCACGCCGGCTTGGTGGTCGCGGCGATTCGCGACCTTGCAGACCAACGGTGAGCCGCTTCGTGTACTCGTGCCGACGTGTCGGTATTCGACGTTCATTCAGCATTCGAGCGTTGGTCTCGCGGCCGCGTTTGAACGCGCGGGATGTGAGGCGCAGGTGCTCATCGAGCCGGATGACTGCACGCGCTTCATGGCCGGGGCATATCTCAATCGCATCGCGGAATTCAAGCCCGATCTGGTCGTGCTGATCAACTATGCGCGGGCACACCTGCCGGGCAAGGTTCCGGCCGAGGTTCCGTTCGTCTGCTGGATTCAGGATGCCATGCCGCACTTGTTCGATGAACGCATCGGCGCCGCGCACGGACCGCTGGACTTTCTCGCGGGGCACTTGCATGGCGAACTCTTCACGCGGTTTCGATATCCATCAACAGGGCTGATTCCTTCTCCCGTCGTGGCGGATGATGTGCGATTCCATGCCGGCCCGGTCGAGGCCTCGCTGCTGCGCGACCATGCGTGCGATGTGGCGATCGCCTCGCATCACAGCGAATCTCCGGAGGACATGCATGATCGCCTGATGCGAGAGTGCGCAGGCGAAGCGGAACTTGGCGAGACGTGTCGGCGGCTGCGCCCGCGCATCGAGACGGCCGTGCGCGGCGGACTGGAGACATCGCCGCTGGCGACCATTGGCGTGGCGGTGCGGGAGTGCATCGACGCGGTGTATGGTCGTCGCGCGACGCCGCGCGTTGAGTCGATCGTGCGTCGCGTGTACGCGGTGCCGCTGGCGGATCGATTGATGCGGCATGAGACACTGCACTGGGCCGCGGATCTGGCGGAGCGTCACGGCTGGCGGTTGCATGTATACGGGCGAGGCTGGGAGCGCCATGAGCGATTCGCGAAGTATGCCCGCGGGGAACTCTCGCACGGCGAAGCCCTTCGCGCGGCGTATCAGGCGGCTCGCGTGCATCTGCACGCCTCGGTCAACACCATCGTGCATCAGCGCGTGATGGAGTGCGCGTTGTCCGGCGGGCTGCCGTTGTGCCGCGTGCATGGCGATGTGATGGCGAGCATCCGCGCGTGGGCGCAGCAGGCGGCCGTCGTGCGCGATCGGCCCACGCCCGACGCCGCGTTTGACATTGATCCCGCCCGGCATCCTGAAGCCGCGGCCGCGCTGGCCATGCACGCGGATGTCGGAGATTCATCTCGGACGTTTCTTCGCATCTCCGGCAAGCGTGTTGCGACATTGACCCACGAAGCGGGCTGGAAGTCGCTGTCGCACCACGCCGGGTGGCTGCTCGGCGATCTTGGATCATTGACGTTCTCGACGCGCGCCGGGCTTGAGGAGCGCATCGGGCGTGCGATTGAGGATGACACTTGGCGTGCCGCGTGCTCACACGGGATCGCCATGCGCGTCCGCGCTGAACTGTCACTGTCGGCGTTCGCGTCTCGCGTGCTCAGGACGGTCTCACGAACGCTGGCGGAGAAGACGCAATCCGGAGGGACCGCGCGTGCCGCGTGAAGTGCATGGCGCAGCTGTTGGGCGTGACGTACTCACGCCGCGAGTCATCGCGCCGCTTCGGCCAGAGCCGATCAGCGGGATCAGCGCCTGGGCCGGGCGCATGGCGAACACCCGCGCGTGGCGCGGGCGCTGGGTCAACATCGTGGCCGGGGAGCAGTCGTGTGCCGACGAGTCGAGCGCCGCGAGCGACCCGAATGCGACGCGGGTTTCATGGTCCGCCGATGCGAGTCCTGCGGAGCAGACGAGGCGGGTCGCGGCTGTGGTTCGCGAACGCGCGCCGTGTGTCATCGTCGGCAACGATGTCGCACACGCGTACCTGGCCGGGGCGCTGCTGCGACATCGCGGGGTGCGCACGCTGGGCGTCGCACACACATCACACGAAGCGGATGAAGACTTCTTTGAGCGATGCGCGCCGTTGGCGGATCACTGGGTGGCCGTGAGCCGAGGCGCCGCAGCGAGATTTGGACGCTGGCTGGCGAACGAACAACGCATGATGACGATTCTGCCGTGCGGGGTTGATGTCGCGGCGATGGCGACACGCGAAGTCACGCCCACGCGGACCTCATCCGCGTCGCCACCGCTCCGGCTGCTCTATGCGGGCAGGCTTGACAAGCACTGCAAGCGCGTTCTCGACCTTGTGCTGCTGGCCGATGCGCTGCTCACGCATGACGTGTCTTTCACACTCACTATCGCGGGCGATGGGTCAGCGCGAGAGGAACTTCATACGGCCATGTCGCGACACATCGCCGATGGCCGGGTCGAGATGCTCGGCCGCGTCGCACCCGACGCAATGTCGCGGTTGTATGCCTCGCATGATGTTCTGGTGCTCACGAGCGCGTTCGAAGGCTCGCCCGTCACGGCCGCCGAAGCGATGGCGCACGGGTGCGCCGTGGCGATCACCACGGGATGCGGCGGCGCGGTTGACGTCGTGACCGACGGGGCTGAGGGCGTGGTCGTGCCCGTGGGCGAGATGGATGAAATGGCGCGGCGGATCGCGCGACTGGCGCGTGATCCCGCGGCGTTGTCGCGGATGCGCTCGGCCGCACGCTCGCTCGCACGGCGAATATTTGACATTGAACGACACGCGAACGAGTACGCGAAACTTGCCACGGCGTGCGAGATGGCGTCCGCGGGTTACGCCGCTGATGACGCCGTGGCGCTTGACGAAACGTGGTCGCGCGTGCGGTCGGTCATGGCGTTGCTTGGTGCGTGCGAGGCGTCGGAGATGCGCACGCTCGCGCGGTGGTGGCTGGCGGATGTGGGTGCGAACGTGAACCTCGCCGAGGCGCTTCCGATGGAGACGCCCCGGGTGGTCCGATACGCGGAACGCAAACTGATCGACGCGATCACACGGCTAGGCACGGCCGGGCATTCGCGCCTGGCGCTCTTCGGCGCTGGACGACACACGCAGCGCCTTGTGGACGTGATCGCAGCGCGGGCTGAGATCGTCGCGATTCTCGACGATGGCGCTGGCGAAGCGAAAGGCCCGCCGGCGATGATCGGCGGAAAATCGGTCGTCAAGCCGGCAATGGGCGTTGTGCTTGGCGTGCAGGCGGTCATCGTGTCAAGCGATGAGCATGAGGAGGCGCTGGCGAACCGCGCACGCGAAGCGTTGCCGGAACTTCCGCTGACGACGCTGTACGGACCGGTGCGAGCCGGACTTGTGCGTCCGGGCGTGGCGGCGTGAGTTCACTCTTCGCCGAAGCGTGAGTTGACCAGATCGGTCAGGGCCTTGATGGCGGCGTCGGCGTCGTCGCCTTCGGCGGCGATGCGCAGGGTGGTGCCCTTGGTGGCGGCGAGCATGAGCATCTGCATGATGGACTTGCCATCGACGGTCTGATCGGCACGGGCGACGGTGACGGATGACTTGAATCGCGAGGCGACGTCGACGAACGACATCGCGGGCCTGGCGTGGAGGCCAAGACGGTTCTGAATCGTGATGTCAGCCTCGACTCGCTTGGACACGGTCGGCACCTGGGAGGGATCCGCGGCCGACGCACGCGGGAATCTGAAACGATGTGCGGGATCAGCCGGCGAACTGATGCGCGTCGGCCTCTTCGAGGAGCACGCGCACGGCTTCCACGTTGGAAGCCTGCCTGAGAAACTTGCGGAACGTGTCCTTCGAGAGGCTCGCGAAGATGACCTGCATGGCCTTGAGGTGCTCATCGGGTCGATCAGCGGGCGAGAGAAGAAGGAACACGGAATAGACCGGCTGGCGGTCGAGCGAGGCGAAGTCAATCCCGCGCTCGCTCAGGCCGATGGCCGCACGCATCACGCCCACGCCGTCATGCTTGATATGCGGCACGGCGACGCCCTTGCCAAAGCCGGTGGAGGCTTGTCGCTCGCGGTCGAGGACGCGTTTGATGAGATCGTCGCGTTGCGCGGCCGCGGCGGCGCCGGAGGCGACGAGCGCGTCAATGAGTTCGGCGACGGCCTCATCGCGAGTCGTGGCGGCGAGTCGCGGAATGATGGCGCCCGGGGCGACAATCTGCGTGAGTTTCATCGACGTGCGTTCTCCGGGGACGTGGGTCATCGCTTCTCGTTCTTGAGTTTGTCCTTGAAGTCGGTCAACTGACGGGTCGCCTTCTGCACCGCGCTATCGATCGTCGCGTACAGATCATCGCCCTTGCCGTGACTCACGAAGTCGTCATGTTTCTCAACGTCGACGATGATCTCGACATCGTAGGTGACATGGTTGGAGTGTCCCAGACGGCTTATCGTGACGGTGATGAGTTGCACGCCGTCAAAGTATCTCGGCAGTTTCGAGACCTTCGATTCGGCGTGTTCGCGTATGGCGTCGGTGATGACGAAGTCTCGACCGATGACCTCGATTCGCATGCAATCTCCTTTTCGGGAGGCGGACCACACGATCCGACGCACCCGTCAAAACCCTGGAAGTTGAAGCGGCAGTCCCAAGACAGTCAACTGTACGACGTTCGCGGGCCATTGTCAGTCGGACTTTCGCGAGTCTTCGGCGATCACCTCCGGAGCGGCGTGAAGACTCTCGGCCGGTTCAATCGGCGGCATGGCCTGTCGCCCGGGGACGAGGACGCCGCCGGTGAGTACAAAGCGAATGGCTTCATCGACGGTGAAGGGCAGGTCGATCACGTCCCTTTCGGGCACGTTGATGGTGAATCCCGTAAATGGGGTGGGCGTTGAAGGAATGAAAATCGAGAGGCACCGGCCGTCAGCGGCCTCGGCAATCGTGCGGAGGCTCGATGATGTCACGAATCCAAGCGTCCAGATGCCCTTGCGGGGATACTCGACCAGGATGACCCGTTTGAAGGCCAGCGGCGCGTCGCCCATGACGAGGTCGACGAGTTGCTTGACGTGCGGATAAATCTGCTTGAAGCCTGGCAACTGAAAGAGCATGGCCTCAAGACGTGCGTAAAGACGACGGCCGATCAGCCCGCCCAGCAGCACGCCCGCGAGATATACGGCGATGATGGCCACAAGCAGGCCAACGCCGGAGAGGTACCAGTGTGACTGCCACTGGCGCTTGAACGCATCGGATCGCGCCCGCTCGCGAAGTTGCTCGGGCGTGAGGCGGCGCTGCACCGACGTTGGCAGGGTCGCGCGATACTCCGCGAGATCCTCGTCAGACACACGAAACCACGCGGGAAGTTGATTTTCCGGCAGGACGCGCGGCGTCACCGCGATCACCACCGTGCGAATCCCCGTGTTCACAGGTTCCGCCACGTTGCGGAAGAGGAACACAAACGCATACCACAGAATCCACAGCGTCAGAATCGACGGCAAGAGCACGGCCAAGCCACGAAAGAAGAACCGGCGGAAGTCGCTGGTGAACGTCTTCTTGTGAGGAGGTTTGGCGGTGCTGGTCGGCGGATGAGACATGTTGAGTGATTCTATCGTCGAGTCGCACCGAAGTTCACGACGCGCTACACAACCAGACTCACCATCTTGCCTTTGACCACGATGATCTTGCGCACCGGTTTGTCGCCCAGAAACTTCTGCACATCGGCGTTGGCGAGCGCCACGGCCTCGATGGCCGTGGTGTCCGCGCTGGCGGGCACGACGATCTTGCCGCGAAGTTTGCCGTTGATCTGCACGGGCAGTTCGATCTCGGCGTCGGCCGCCTGGGACTCATCGTGAACTGGAAACGGCTCAAAGGCGAGCGAGCCGCGCGAGAAGCCCAGTCGCGACCACAGTTCCTCGGCCATGTGCGGCGCCAGGGGCGCGAGCATCAGGATAAACACGCGCGCCACATCACGCGGCACACCCGAGAGCGTCGAGAGATGATTGTTGAACTCGATCAATCGCGCGACAACCGTATTGAAGGCGAGCGATTCCATGCCGCGTCGCACGGCCTTGATCGTTTTGTGCATCGCTTTGAGCGTGGCCGCGTCGGGCGCTGCGTCGATCACCGTTGGCCGGCCTGTGTGTTCGTCGATCATGTTGCGCCAGACGCGCTGGAGAAACCGCTGCGAGCCGATGATGTCGCGCGGGTTCCACGGTTTGCTCTGTTCCAGCGGCCCCATGGACATCTCGTACAGGCGCAGCGTGTCGCAGCCGTATTCCGCGCAGATCTCATCGGGCGTGATGGCGTTCTTGAGGCTCTTGCCCATTTTTCCGTATTCGCGCGTGACGGGCTGGCCGTGGTGGAAGAACGGGCCGGGGGCCTCGGGCGACATGCCGACGTTCGCGCCGGACTCATCCTGCACGTCGAAGGCATCGACATAGACGCCGCGGGCATCGCGATACGCGAAGGCTTGAATGTACCCCTGGTTGAAGAGGCGCTGGAACGGCTCGGCTGTCGAAACGTAACCGAGATCAAACAGCACCTTGTGCCAGAAGCGTGCATAGAGCAAGTGCAGCACGGCGTGTTCCACGCCGCCGACGTAGAGATCGACGCCGCCGGCCCGCGGGGTGGACCCGTCACTCCGTGACGGGTCTCGGGTGGCCCCGTCGCTCCGTGACGGGTCTCGGGTCGCATGTTCGCCGGGTAATGGCGCACCGCTCGCGGATTGAGGGTCTGACGATACCGCTCGCGGAGCGAGCGGTCCACCCCCAACCGGTCCACCCACGCCCGCCATCCAATACCGCTCAACCTGCGCATCACAGAACACGCCCGAGTTGTCGGGATCGAGATATCGCAGGTAATACCAGCACGATCCCGCCCAGTTGGGCATCGTGTTGAGTTCGCGCGTGTAGCGACGCGGACCATCGCCGAGGTCGAGCGTCACGGCCGTCCACTGCGTCGCCCGGCCCAGCGGCGGCACGGGCGGTGCATCTGGATCATCCGATGCCTCCGGGGAGAAGTTCTCCAGGTCAGGCAACTCGACGGGCAACATGGACTCGGGAAGCGCGTGGTGATGTCCCCGCTCATCGAAGACGATCGGAAACGGCTCGCCCCAATAGCGCTGGCGCGAGAAGAGCCAGTCGCGGAGTTTGAACGTGACTGTGCCATGGCCGAGACCCTTGGCCTCCAGCCACTGCGTGATGCGGCGCTTGGCGTCAGGCGTCGGCAGGCCGTCGAGGGAGACTTCGGCGTTCGACGAGTTCACGCTGACGCCATCGCCGGTGAAGCAATCCGGTGAGTCAGCGGGATTCGTCGGCCGCACGACGATTGGAGCCGGCAGATCGAACTCACGGGCAAACTCGCCATCGCGTTCATCATGCCCCGGCACGGCCATGATCGCGCCCGTGCCGTAGCCCATCAGCACATAGTCGGCGATGAAGATGGGAATGGGTTGGCCCGTGGCCGGGTTGGTCGCGAAGGCGCCGATGAAGACGCCCGTCTTCTCTTTGGATTCCTGGCGTTGTTGATCGCTGCGCGAGGCGATCATCGCGCGATAGGCGGCGATGGCCGCGCGCGGCGTTGCACGGTCCGCGGCCGTCGCACCGGCCCAGCGACCCTTCCACGTTTCCTTCGTGCCACTCGGCCATGCGTCGGCGGTGAGTTTGTCAACCAGCGGATGCTCGGGCGAGAGGACCATGTACGTCGCACCGAAGATGGTGTCGGGGCGGGTGGTGAAGACCTGGATCTGGTCACTCCCAGCCGAAAACACCACCTCCGCCCCTTCGCTGCGGCCGATCCAGTTCCGCTGCATCAACTTCACAGGCTCGGGCCAGTCGAGCAGTTGCAAGTCGTCGATCAGCCGATCCGCGTAGGCCGTGATGCGCAGCATCCACTGCTTCATCGGACGGCGAAAGACGGGATGATCTCCGCGTTCGCTCCGGCCGTCGGCTGTCACCTCCTCATTCGCCAGGACGGTTCCCAATCGCGGACACCAGTTGACCGGAACCTCGGCCAGGTACGCCAGCCGGCGCGAGTCGATCTCGTCACGCTTCTCATCCGCCGAGAGCGAAGCCCACGCACGGCCAGAGCGCGTGGCGATCCGGCCGGATTCAAACTCTGTCACGAGTTCGGCGATCGGGCGTGCACGTCCGGCGGGCTGTGGCGATGCGGTTGGCGTTTGCGTTGCCGCGCGATCATCGTACCAGGAGTCGTAGATCTTCAAGAAGATCCACTGCGTCCACTTGTAGAAATCGGGGTCGGTCGTCGCGACGGCGCGACGCGCTTCATGAGCCAGGCCGAGGCGGCGCAACTGGGCGCGAAAGCGGTCAATGTTGGCGTACGTCGTGATGCGCGGGTGGGTGCCGGTTTCGATGGCGTACTGCTCGGCCGGGAGTCCGAAGGCGTCAAAGCCCATCGCGTGCAGGACGTTGTCGCCGCACATTCTTCGATACCGCCCAAGGACGTCCGTCGCGATATAGCCCAAGGGATGTCCCACATGCAGGCCCGCGCCCGATGGATACGGGAAGAAATCAAGGAGGTAGAACTTCGGTTTCGAGGGGTCGAAACCCGGCTCGCCGGGGTTGGGCGCGGTGAAGACCTTGGCATCCGCCCAATGTTGCTGCCAGAACGCCTCGATCCTCTGGGCGACATCGGGCGTGAAACGGTGTGCGGGAATGTCGCTGGCGGGCTGACTCATGGCGGGCGAAGTGTAGTGAGGCTGCATGGCGAGATGCAGTCGTCAGACCCGCGATGGGCGGGGAGGACCACGGCCCGGGCGATGCGTCGAATGGGCGGGTTGTGCGGTGTGCGCGAATTTTTCCGTTTCTGCTGGCAATCCCGAGGATTTGGTGTAGGTTCTTTGGTGAAGGACTTTGCGGGCCGGACTGAACACCCGGCTGAGGAACCTCAATCGCAAAGCACAGAACAGACGTTGTTCGGAGAACACCAGCGGCGGCCAGTGTGGAAACTGCGCGCCGCGAGGGGGAAGTGCCATGCGTATCGGGCGAGTGTGGATGATTCTGGCGTGTGCGGGGCTGGCGACGAGTGCGGCCGCCGATCCAACGACCGTTGGGAACCGAGGGGGGTTCATACCGACGTTTGCCATCGGAGAGGCCCCGTCGCCGTCCCAGGGGGGTGGGGGCGGAATGGACGGCACGGCCCGAGGCGCGGTGGTCGCGATGGACCATGCGACGCTCGGCCTGATGATGTTCGCGGATCAGAGCACCTTCGCCTTTGTCAACAGCGGCGGGGATGTCTCGATCAAACGCAACACCGACTTCATGCCCATCGGCACGCTTCCCAACGGCTCCGACACGGTGGTTGCGCGATGGAATGAGAACGCCACGCCATTCACGAACAAGGTCCAGGTGATCTGGAAGACGCAGAACGGGAGCGAAATGCTCCCGGCGAACTCAATGGTGCAGGGTCGACCCGCGCCGTTCCTGGGCTGGCGACTCGGCGCGACGGATCCCGTGACTTTCCGCGAACGCTTCACACCCATCAACCTCATCAGCGTCGTGGTGCGCGTGAGCGATGACCTCGGACAATCGTTTGACGCTACGGACCTGACGCCGTTCTTCCTGCCCCGCAATCCGTGGAATGGAACAGACACGGGTCTGGTGCTTCCGCTTCGCGGCCAGGGAATCAACATGATCATCACGGAATACGAGTATCAGGTCGTGCCCGCGCCATCGGCTGGAGCGGCCCTGCTCGTGGCCGCGGCCGGATTCTTCTGCAAGCGCAGACGCCGGTGAAGTTCGCGTCGTCACTCGACGACGCCTGAAAATGCCCACACTTACCCAGCGCGCTGCCCCGCTAACGTGGGGCGGCGCGTGCTTTTGCAGGCGATTCATGCCGTGTCGGATTCCCCAGCCACTGTTAGAGGATTGCGCCGACCGTCTCTTTGAGGAGCGACTGGATTGGGACGAACATCAAGCCGACGCCAAACGCGGTGAACGCGATAATCGTGACGTGAGTCCAGAAGAATAACTCGCCGGTTTCGCGCAAGTATGGCCTCCCCTCGGTATCCAGCCACTCATAGAGCGACAAGAGATCCTGACTCTTGTAGTCGTTGAGGCCCTTGTAGAAATCGCCGCCTCCAGCCAGCTCGATTTTTTCTCGCATGGTGGACGGCCACCTCGCGGGGAGAAACAATTGGGCTGATGCACGATCGAACACATGAGGCACTTTGGGATCGACAAAGGTCCGCAGATGGTGTTCACGAGCCTCAACATACGCAGCCATCGCGCGAGCATCGGAGCGATCCGGGGGGGGCAAAGGAAGCCGCGAGGGCTCTCCGAACGACAGAATCCACCAATCTTCTTTGGGTTGAATGCTGTGGATGCATTGATACCTTAGGTCCATGTATCGAGTAAAAGTGAACAACGCGGCGCCGAACATCAGGACTGCGAGCATCACGGCCGCGAATCGGCCGATGGCCTGTCCGCGCTCGCTGAGTGTTTGTCGCACGCGCCCCTTGGACCTACCGACCGATAACAACCTAATCCACTCTTGAACGCCTCGCGATGTGATTCGCGCGAGCGTGTACAGGGCCAGCCCGAACAATGGGACAAATACATGAATCGCGACGCGCTGCTCCCGCGGCAACCATAACGCGTTTCCACTGAGTTCAAGCAGGACGCGTGTGACGAGAACTGCCCCCACGGCTACAGCCAACGCTTCGGCCCAGGGGACGCCTCGCTGTCGCCACCGTGACTTCGCCGGTCGTTTGCCGGCCTGCGCTGGCGCGGCACTCGTGACGACCGCATCAGACTCCGTCATGTCAGGGCTCCCCAATCGTCACATGGACAGCCTTGTCCTCGCCGGGGGTGAATCGCCTCGATACCTCTCGCTTGCCATTGCGCTCGACAATAACCACATACGAGTACCCCGGTACTCGCACCGTCACGGGCGTGGGCTGTTCTGTCACTCGATGCTTTCGACGAAACGCCTCATCGTCGAGCGCCGAAGCCTCCTCACCTGCCTCGATCCAATCACTCCATCTGACCAGATAAGCCACGGCTCCTGGCGGCTCAGACGTGAGCATGACTTCGTGTTTGCGGCCTCCGACGTTGCCGCTCTGACAGCCCGTCAACGCAGTGACCCAAACCAGTCCGCCTAGCGAAATTGCCGATGCAAAAGTTCGATTCACGTCGCGCCTCCAAGATCATTCGATGGTGAACAGTTCAAGTTGCCTCCTAATCGTCGCCTCGCTGGATCGCTTGGTTATCAGCAGTTTCACTCGAGCCTTGAATTCGTCAACGGGGATCTCGACTCGTTCTCCGGTCATCGGGTCAATGGCTCTGACGCTGACGATCCGATTGCGAGAAATGGGGAGGTCTTCGCCTGAACTTGACTTCACACCGTGCCGCACCAACGACTCGGCAAAGCCCGGTGGTTGATACATTACCCGGTCGACGACATACGCGTGCTCCATGCCCTCGGCGTCCGGGTAAGTCTCCTTCAACACGGCGACAAGCGGTGATCGTGAGACCTCCTCGATCAGCGCATCTCCGTCCACGGCATCTCGCTCCAACTGAGATCTGAGCATCGCGCCCAAGTCGAAGGAAACGCGAGTTCGCTGGCCATCCAAAGCCTGTCGACTGGCACGACGCAGCTGTTCCTTCGCATGCTCGGTCAGCGACGGCATGTCTGGATTCAATGCGAGCATGATTTCGGTGTAGGCCGCGGCCCTGGCTCGTTCGATGTCGTTCGCGTCTGCCGTGTCTTCGCCGTGAATGCGTGCCGCAAGCTCTTCCTGCGTGATGGTGACCCCGTGATATGCATGGACCATTTGCGCACATGCGGCCCAACACCAGACAGGACGATCCTGTTTAACCGGTTCGATGCGCCGTTGAACCTCCGCCACAAGAGGCGCAACCTCTGATTGACCAGCAGCGCGAATTTTTAGGCACTGGCACGCACCCATGGTGGCTATCGCTGCCGATACCCCGAATAGAGCCACGATCTTCCCTCTGCGCGTTGCATTCATGAATGGACTCCTCACAAGCGACGTCTGCAAACGGCGACGATCCGGATTTTGCTCAGCAGGGGAAAATAATAGCCAAACGGCGACTTGCTTGTCAAGTTCCCAGTGACTCGAACCGACCAAACCTTTCGCCCGTGCCGCTGAGCAACGCCTGCTGACTACCGTTGCTCATCATCTACCTCGACAACAACTCGACGACTCAGCCTTGTCCCGCGGCCGTGGCGGCGGTGCGGGAGGCGATGGAGCGCCATTGGGCGAACCCGTCGAGCACGCATCGCGCGGGGCAAGGCGTGCGGCACGCGGTGGAAAAGGCCCGGGCGGATGTGGCCGGGCTGATCGGCGTCCGCGCCCGGGAGGTCGTTTTCACCAGCGGCGGGACCGAGTCGATCAACCTGGCGATTCGCGGCGTCATCTTGCGAGGTCGAACGCCGTCCGCGGCAGAGGCTCCTCCGGCGGTCATCAGTTCGGGCGTGGAGCACGCGGCCGTGCGCGGCGTGCTGGAGGACTTGGCCAAGGTCGGCCTTGTGCGAGTCTTGCTCGCGCCGGTCGGGCGAGAGGGCGTCATTGATCTCGCGAGGTTCGAGGAAATGCTCGTTGTATCACGGCCGGTGCTGGCCTCTGTGCAATGGGCGAACAACGAGACGGGGGCGATTCAGCCGATCGAGGCGATCTGGCGGGCGTGCCAGTCGCGCGGCGTGCAGCTGCACTGCGATGGCGTTCAGTGGGTCGGCAAGATGCCTGTGGCAAGTCCGCCGTGTGATCTACTCTCCCTCTCCGCGCACAAGTTTCATGGGCCGAAGGGCATCGGGGCGTTGTGGGTCCGGCCGGGACTGATTCTGACGCCGACTCTGCACGGCACGCAGGAACTCGGGCGGCGCGGAGGCACGGAAAACGTCCCAGGGGTCCTTGGCGCTGGGGCGGCGGCGCGAGCGGCCATCGCGTGGCTGGCCGATGAGACCGCGCGAGCCTCGCTCGCGGCCCGACGCGACGCGTTCGAACAAGCCATCCTTGTGGGCTGTCCCGGTTCGCACAACAACGGCCCGACCACCGGCCGACTGTGGAACACCACGAACATCGCGTTCCCGGGCATTGATGCGCAAGCATTGTTGATGATGCTGTCCGAGCGCGGCGTGTGCGCTTCGGCCGGAGCGGCGTGTTCGTCAGGATCGATCGAACCTTCGCCGACGCTGCTGGCGATGGGGCTTGAAGAGCGCGTGGTGAACGGATCGGTTCGATTCAGCCTCTCGCGCGAGACGACGGCGGAAGAACTCGACACGGCCGTGGGCATCATCAGCGACTGTGTGCGAAAACTCTCCCCCACCATTGCCGGGATGACGAACGCATGACGCCCACGGCCATGTCACCCACAACGAAACCGCCCGGAGCGGATGTCGAACTCGGCGGCCCGCGCATGAGCAAACTGGCGGTGGCGGCGATCGTGATCTCGGCGGGTTTGTGCGTTCCGGGGTTGGGCGTGCCTGGGCCGGGCGTCATCGGGGCTGTGCTGGGCGTCGTGGCGCTGATGCGTATAGGCCGATCGCGTGGGATGCTCCGCGGGCGCGGCATCGCTGCAATCGCGATCCTGCTGGGCATTCTGCAAACCATGATCGCCATCGGCCTGTGGATCGGCGCGGCCAGCACGATCGAGCGCATCTCGCGAACCTATGGCCCGGCGATGACGGCCGTGGAATCCGGCGATACGGCCGCACTCAAGGACTTGCTGAGGGAGGACTATCCCATCGCCGCCCTCGAAACGGATGTGCAGGCGCTTCGCGATGGCTACGCACCGGCGCTCGGTGCATTTGAAGGCATGGCGAGGGGACTCGGGCACGTGTTCGAGGGGATGAACGCGATCGGGTGGCGCGAAGGCCGTGGCGACCCAGGCTTGATTCGCCTTCCCGGACGGTTCACCAATGGCTTTGCGGGGGTTCGATTCGAGTTGGACCCGGGCGGGTCGCTGATGGCTGGCGGCTCGCGGCGCATCGCGAACGTGGGAGTGGAACTGCCCGACGGCGTGATCGTGTGGCTTCGTCCGAAGTCCGGGCCGTAGGCGAATGGCATGCCCTGCGAAGTGGTTCAATGGACAAGTCGTCGGGAACCGCGCTATATTCCCGGCGTGGCGGACCCGGCGCAGCCTGTCATTTCGTGTTCAGAGGTCGTCAAGTCATTCGACGGCAAGACGGTGCTGTCGGGGATTGATCTTGACATCGCGCGCGGCGAGACGATGGTCATCATGGGCGGGTCCGGCTCGGGCAAGAGCACGTTGCTTCGACTGATCATCGGGTCGCTGCGTCCGGATTCTGGCGAGATTCGCATCTTCGGGCAGAACATCTCGGCGATGGATGAGGATTCGCTCAACGCGGTGCGCCGGCGCTTTGGGATTCTGTTCCAGTCTGGGGCGTTGTTCAACTCGATGACGCTGGCGGAGAACGTGGCGTTGCCGCTGCAGGAGCACACATCGCTGGATCAGGACATCATCGAGATCCAGGTCAAGATCAAACTGGAACTCGTGGGCCTGCGCGAGCACGCGAACAAGTATCCGTCTGAGATTTCCGGCGGCATGAAGAAGCGCGCCGGGCTGGCCAGGGCGCTGGCGCTCGATCCGCAGATTCTCTTTTACGATGAGCCGTCGGCGGGACTTGATCCGGTGACTAGCGCCGAGATCGATCGCCTCATCGTCGCGTTGTCAAAGAAGATGGGTGTGACGTCGGTGGTCGTGACACATGAAATGGACTCGGCGTTCACGATCGCGGATCGCATGGCGATGCTGGATCGGGGTCGAATGATCCGCGTGGACACGAGGGAGTGGTATGATGCGCTGCGCAACGTGCCGGCCGAGGTTGCGAAGTCGCTGCCCGAACAAGAGCGACTCATCCGCCAGTTCCTGCGTGGTGAGGCGGAAGGACCGATCACGGAGCGTCGGACGGCGACGAACTACGCCGATGATCTGCTCGGCGAATCCGCCGCGCGCGCCGTGCCGAGCATCGAGGCGACGCGCAAGGTCAGTCGTAACGATGATTCGCTGCTCAATGACTTTCGTCGATGGAGGGTCGCGCGCCGCGCGGCGGGGGCCCCCGGGGGGGGGTGGGAACATG
>CAZTPJ010000011.1:17836-66508 GCA_964614515.1 uncultured Phycisphaeraceae bacterium
AGGGGATGATGGCCATGGCGAGTTCTGTCACGCGGAATAACCTGATCGCGGGCGTCTTTCTGATCGTGTCGATCGTGGCGGCCATCGCCGTCAGCGCCGTGATCTCCGGCGTGGGCGATACGCTGCGCCCCACGAAGCGATACACCGTGCGATTCTCGATTCAGGACGGGGCCCCGGGACTGGCGTCCGGCTCGCCCGTCGCCCTCGGGGGACAGACGGTCGGCCGCGTGACGGGCGTGCGCGTGAGGATGGAGGGCGATGGCGCTCCCGCCGTGGAACAAGGCCCATTCATCGAAGCCGGGATTCGCGTGCGTTCCGATCTTGAACTGCCTGATGACGCGGCGGTGTATCTTGTGCGTCCCTTGCTGGGGTCTGAGAGTTGGTTGAACATCGCGAACCTCGGCGAAGCGCAACCTTCGGACACCGGCGTGCTGCGCGGGCAGATCGCACCGCCTGAGTTTCTCGCTCAGGCGGGCTATGGCCCAGCGCAGGCCGAGCAGGTCCGTCGCGCCATCGCCCAGATGACCGCGGTTGTCGAACGCATGGACCGCATCACCGCCGACCTTGAGCCAAAGGTCGGCCCCGTGGTTGATTCGCTCGCCTCCGCGGCCAACGACATCCGCGAAGTGACCGAGATGGCCCGCGTGCGCGCCCCGCAACTGGTCGATCGCACCGATCAGATCCTCACGTCCGCGTCGGAAGCGACCGAGAAGTTCAACGCGCTGCTGGGTCAGGTTCAAGGCGGCGTGGAAGAGGCCCGATCCGTCATTGAACGCGTGCGCCTCGTTGTCGATGATTCGCGACCGGTCGTGGATCGAATCCTCGCCAATGTCGAATCCGCCACGGCCAAGGTCGATCAAGAGTCCATCACGAAACTCAACGAAGCCCTGGATGAGGGACGCTCCGCGGCGAGCGGGCTGGCCGAGTCGCTTGAAGAGTTGAACGCACTGCTGCGCGAGCACGGCCCGAGCCTCGGCAAGACCATGGCCAACGCGCGGCTCGCGTCGGATCAACTCAAACTCGCCACGGTCGAGATCCGCCAGAGTCCGTGGCGACTCTTGTACCGTCCGACGACAAAGGAACTCGAAGCCGAACTCGTGTATGGCGCTGCGCAGAGTTACGCCGCGGCCGTGAGCGATCTGCGCGCCGCGACCGAGGCCGTGGAACGTCTCGGTCAGGCCGAGACAAGCGACCCCCAGGCGCTTGCGGACATTGGGGAAACGGTTCGCGGCGCGATGGCGCGATTCGAGTCCGCCGAGAGCGAGTTTCTCCGGCTGCTTGGGGCGATGGGGCGATAACAGGCGCTGCGAGGCGTTGTCACTTCACGATGAGTTCAGTCGCCCACCTGCGTCCGCCTCGTGCGAACTCGAGATTGATGGTGACTGCCTGTGCTTCGCGCCGACGCGACAAGGCCGTGTCAATGGCCGCAACGAAGTCTTCGGCGGAACGAACCGCGCGTCCGTTGGCGGAGAGGATGATGTCGCCCTGCATGAGGCTTGCCTCTTCGGCGGCGCTGGCGGCGACAACGTCAATGACCATGGCGCCGCGAAGATCAGCGGGATAGCCGAGGCGCCGCGCGATGGCGCCATCGACAGTCTTGAGCACCAGCCCCGCCGTGGCGGAGATTGTGCCGCCGACTTCCATCGCGCGTCCGGCCGTCTGATCGAGAACCACGGTTGACATGTCGCGGCGTTCGCCATTTCGCAGGATCGTGAGTTTGATGCGTTCGCCCGGTGGGGTGAAGGCGATCAGGTTGCGAAGGCGGTTGGAATCGGTCACGGCACGATCGTTGATGGCGATGATGGCATCGCCCGCGCGTAGACCAGCCTGCTGCGCCGGACTGCCTTCGACGATTTCCCGCACGACCACGCTCGGACGATTCGGCAGGGTCGACGACGTCGCGGCGCCGGGCGTGACATCCTCCATCGTGATGCCCAGCCAGCCGCGCTCCGTGCGCCCGTGCTGAATGATCATCTCCATCACCGACCGCGCCATGTTGCTGGGAATGGCGAAGCCGATGCCGATCGAACCGCCCGCCGTGGACGCGATCTGCGTGTTGATGCCGATGACTTGCCCGTCGAGATTGACCAGCGGCCCGCCGGAGTTGCCGGGGTTGATGGCCGCGTCGGTCTGGATGAATTCTTCGTAGCGTTCGGTCGAGTCTCGCGACAGGCCGCGACGGCCCTTGGCACTGACGATCCCGGCCGTCACGCTGCTTTCAAAGCCGAACGGACTGCCGATGGCCACGACCCACTCGCCGACATCAAGCACATCGGAGTTGCCGAGCACGGCGGGTGTGAGATTGTCAGCACTGATGCGTAACACGGCCAGATCGGTGGCCGGGTCTCGCCCGATGACATCCGCGTCGAGTTGTCGCCCGTCCTGAAGTTTGACGAGGAGGCGCTGGGCCTGGCCGACGACGTGGTTGTTGGTGAGGATGTGGCCGTCGTTCGAGACGATGACACCCGAGCCCACGCCGGATTGTCGCACCCGTTCCTGCACGCCCAGGGCGCGCCCGAACATATCGCGCTGGATCACGCGGACGGTGTCATATGTGTTGATGTGGACGACCGATGGCTCGACCGTCTTGGCCACATGCTGAAACGCGCGGGAAATGCTTCGCGCATGGCGAAGGTCCGCCTCGATGGATTCATCCTGCGCGAACGCAAGCGAGGGGCACATCGCAACGCACGCCATGGCCAAGATGAGTCCTGTGATGACGGCTCGGTTCTTCAACTTCACGATCGTTTCCTCCCGACGAGCGCGGCGTGGCGCCTCGCCATGTTTGCAACCTCGACACAACCGCGTTCAGACGCCGCGAACTCGCACAGGCGAGATTCCCGCGGCACCGGGGCACCAGCCCCACTCGCTTCGCAACTGAGGATGCGCGATCCTGGCGACTCCTTCATGTTCATCATGTACCCCGCGTGTTTCCAAAGAGTTCGATGTGCAGACGCGCGGCATACCACCACCCACGGGCGATGCACACCTGCGCGATCCACGCCCGCGTGTCTGCCGACGGCGGCACGACCCCCTCGGGCATGAGCATGACGTCATCCGCCGTCCAGCCGTGCAACTGCGAGAGCAACGCATCGATCTCGTCGATGTCCGCCGGCCCCGTGATGACGAACTTGATCTGACGCTGCGGATGCTCATCGAGAAGTCGTTGAAGCACCGGCGGATTGAGCCGGCGCTGTTCGTGTCTACGTCGCCAGTGGCCGTCGGGATCGCGCGGATCGTCTTCGTGCGGTGTGGATGTGGATAACTTGGGGCTGAGGCTCATCAGATCGCACGCGACGCTTTGGTACACCGTTCCGGCCGTCTCGATCGTGATGTGCAGCCCCCCCTCGCGAAGGCCGGCACACAGGGGCACGATGGCCGGGAAGAGCATCGGCTCGCCGCCTGTGACGACGACGTGCCGGGCCCCGGATGCCACGGCCTGTTCCACCAACGATGCCACGCCGTGCAATTCGCCTTCGGGCTGCCAACTCGCATACGGCGTGTCACACCATCCGCAGCGAAGGTTGCACCCGCTGACGCGAATGAACCACGACGGCACACCAGACAACTTGCCTTCGCCTTGGATGGAGCGGAAGGTCTCACTGATTCGCAAGCGGGATGCTTCATCATGCGGGCTGGCCGGTTTGGACGTGACAATCGGCATGACGCGATGCGTTGATGGTTCACCGGCCGTGGGCTTCGGGTCGTGTGCCGCGCTTTGCGCGGGGGTCGTGTTCACGAGACTCGCTCCGCGTACCGGGTTGGATCGGGCACGCTGGCTTCGGCGAACCCCCGCCTGCGCAGGGCGCACGCCTCGCACACGCCACACGCGATGCCCTCGCCCGCGGGGTCATAGCACGATTGCGTCATCGAATAATCCACGCCCAGACGCATTCCCAGGCGAATGATCTCCGCCTTGCTCAAGTTGACAAGAGGGGCGTGAATGCGAAGCGCGGTACGGCCGTGCCGCGCGCCTTCGACGCCCGCGCGTGTTCCGAGGTTCAGCGCCCGCTCCATGGCCTCGATGAACTCCGGCCGACAGTCGGGATATCCGCTGTAGTCCACGGCGTTGACGCCGACGACGATGATCGACGCCTTGCACACTTCCGCGTACCCGGCGGCGATGCTGAGCATGATCGCGTTGCGGGCGGGCACATAGGTGACGGGGATCGCCGCGTCCGCCTCACGCCCCCCCCCGCCGTTCGACGAATGCGGCGTTGCTTCGGGCACGGGAATTTCGTCGGTCAGCGCGGAACCGCCGATGGCGCGAAGGTCAATGCTCACAATGCGATGTTCGACGGCGCCCAGTCGCGCGGCGATGCGCCGTGCCGCGTCGATTTCCCCGCGATGCCGCTGGCCATAATCCACCGTCAGCGCGGCACACGGCCATCCGCGGGCGCGGGCCTCGGCCATGGCCGTGGCGCTGTCGAGGCCGCCCGAAAGCAGCACGACCGCCTTGTGTTGGGTCTGCGTGGACACGGGCAATTGTAAGCGCATCGGCCCGCGGGGCGCGGTGGCCTCACGCGACGCGGGACATGGCCGTGGATTCTGTCATCATGCGATGACACATCGCGATCAGCCGGGTGAAGTCCACGGGCTTGCTGAGATATTCGCTGCATCCGGCGGCGAGGCACTGCTCACGATCGCCCGTCATCGCGTGCGCGGTGAGGGCGATGATCGGACGGGTGTAGCCCATCGTGCGAAGCCGCGTCGTTGCCGTATACCCATCCATCACCGGCATCTGCATGTCCATGAGCACGATGTCGTATGGGGTCGCTCCGTCGGCGGTGACGGCTTCGACGGCCGCAGCGCCATCCGCCACCACGTCCACCGTCGCGCCCGCGCGACGCAGGTGGAAGCAGATCAACTTCTGGTTGTCCACGCCATCTTCGGCCAGGAGAACCCGCGCCCGCAACGTTGAAGGCGACATCGGCACCGCAGCCGATCGCGAGGCGGACGAAGCACCGGCAGCCTCGCGCATCACCGCACCGGGCGCGAGTTCGAGCGGTATTTCGACGGAGAATGTCGAGCCGCGTCCGACGGCGGACTCCACGCGCAGATCACCGCCGAGCAACTGCGCCAACTGATGCGAGATCGGCAGGCCCAGGCCCGTGCCGCCATATCGCCGCGACATGGACGAGTCCGCCTGCATGAACGGCTCGAAGCACTGCGCGGTGTCCGAGGGGGACATGCCGATGCCGGTGTCGATCACGTCGAATCGAAGGCGCGGTTGCGACCCGGATGTCTGCTGCACGCGAAGCGTGACGCTGCCGCACTCGGTGAACTTCAGCGCGTTGCCCACGAGGTTGACGAGAATCTGACGAAGCCGCAGCGGATCAGACATGATCGCCGACGGCATCGGATAGCGCACGTCGAGCGAGAACGCGACACTCTTGGCGGCCGCGGGCACGTTCATCAGCGAAAAGACCTCTTCGACGAGTCGAACCACGTCGGTCTCGATGCGTTCGACATCCATTCGCCCCGCTTCGATCTTTGACAGATCAAGGATGTCGTTGATGATGGTCAGGAGGTTCTCGCCATTGCGGTGAATGACGTCGGCGGCCTCGGCACGCTTGTCGATGTCGGCTTGATGGTCCTTGATGAGTTCGGCATAGCCGATGATGGCCGTCAGCGGCGTGCGGATTTCGTGGCTCATGCGGGCGAGGAACTCACTCTTGGCGCGACTCGCGCCTTCGGCCTGACTTCTTGATTCGGCGAGTTGGTTGAGTTGATACCTGATGGTTCTGGCGAGTTTGTTGAACGCGGCGGCCATCGCGCCGATCTCGTTACGTCCCCGGGCCTCGACGCGGACGTCAAACTCGCCCGTCTCCGACGCCTGCCGCATGACGCGCGACAGCGCCCGCACCGGGCGCAGGCGCCACCGCACGCCAAGCATCAGCATGAGCGCAACGATGATGAGCAGCGATCCTGTGAGGATCGCGGCGGCAGCCTGCCCATGAGACACGGCGCTCGCGATTGGGGTCACGTTGTGCGCGATGACGACGTGCACGCCATCACCGCAGGGCATGTCGAACGTTTCGTACCACTGATGGTCAAACTGCTGACGAATCGGCCCGCCGGGGCGCCACTGGGCGAAACTCCGCTCCTGATCATCGGTCATCAGCGCCGCCGCGAGAATCGTCCCGTCCCTGCCGAGCACGAAACACGGCGTGCGAAGGCTCGTCGCCAGGTGGTTCAGGATCGCCGGACCATCAGCCCAGAAGCACAGCCATCCAGCGAGTTCGCCGTCGCCCAATCGCACGGGCGTCACCAGCACCGGCAAGCCAAGGTGATCCTCGAACATCTGCGGTTGCATGATGGAGGTGATCGGCGTGGCAAGGATGTGGAAGGTGTCTGGCGGCTGAGGAAGCGGCGCTGGAAATTGTGGTGGCTGTCCCGCCACACGTACCAATACATGGCCCTTGTGATCGACGATGACGACCTCGGCGATCCTCGCGGAGTGCGCGGGATCGTTGAACCGATCGAGGAGAGGCGTCAGTTCAGAACGCAGGACATCAGCTCGGCCATCGCGCATCGCCTCGGGCACACCGGGAACCTCGGCCATCGAGAACGCCGCAGCGCGGGCGGCGCGAGACCAACTGGTGATGGTCCCCTGAAAAATCGTCGAGTGCAGCGCGGCCGTGTGCCGGTATGCCAGGGCATCTTCGTATCGATCAATCCAATCCTTGGCGAGCCAGACGGTCATGGCGGCGATCATCGCGAGCGTGACCGACCATGCGGCGATGCTCTCGGCCAGCCCAAAGCCGAGCCAGCGCCACACTCCACGTTCGCCCGGCGCGCCTTGCATCGAGAGTCTGATCCCCTGTTCGCGGTTTCGGCGTTGAACCCCGGCGCCTCGGTGGCGCGGATTGACAGCGAGGTGCGCCCGATGCACACCAGATCGGTCAGATCGAATATCGACGAGTCGAGTCCGCAGGATGACTGGCCGGGGTTCTCGGACGCGCCATCCCTCTTCGTGACCGGGTACAATGCCCCGGCCGAACGGCGCAGTCGATCGGCAATCGCATGCCGGGGTTATGGGATGGGTTGCAGCATGACCATGCACGGAATGCAGGGCGCGTCACGCGCATGTCGGATGGGTGTACTCGCGGTGGTTGCCGCATCGGTTGGAGTCGAAGCGCACGCGAGAGATGGCAACTCCGCGGATCCGCCCTACTTTGCGATTCGCGTGATCACGCCTTCGCCGGCTCCCGACGCGTTCACGCCAACGAGTATGAGCCCGTCTGGCATCATCGCCGGCAACATGCGATCCGGCTCAACGCACACCGCCTTCACCTGGCACAACGGCGTGGTCACGGAGTTTGCCGCGCCGTCATGGGGCCACACCGTCACGCCGCAAAGCCTCGCCGTTAACGATCGCGGCGCTCTTGTCGGCGCGCTGCAGTCGGTGACGAAGTCCCGCCCGTTCTACGCCGATCGTGATGTGGGCTTGATCGAAATCGATCCCCTCGGAACGCGGTACGGCTCAGCGCATGACATTTCGAGCACCGGACGCGTGGTCGGTCAGGCGCGATCGCCGCTCAATCCCGAGAGCGTCGTGCCGTTCGTCTGGCAGGGCGGGCAGGGTTTCGAGTTGCCCATTCCACAGGGATTCGAGTCCGGCGTGGCCACGACGATCAACGACCTGGGCATCATCGGCGGGTGGGTCGTGCTCGATCGCGACTATCCAACACAGTGGGATAAAGACGGGCTGGCGATCCTGCCCATTCCGTTCGGCCAACGATCGGCGAGGGTGCTCTCGCTCGACAACACGCGCAGGGCCGTCGGCTTTGCGACATCGTCCGATGGGCAACGCACCACGGCCATGCTCTGGCAACCTGACTTTGAGCCAATCATCCTGCCCGGACTCGGCGGCGAGAACTCCCTGGCCCTTGCGATCAGTGAAAACGGTCTGATCGTCGGCTCCTCTCAACGCTCGGATGGAACCACCGCTGCAACGGTCTGGATCCATGGACATGCGTGGGATCTGTCGAGACACCTGACGCTTCAGCCGGACGTGCATCTGCATCGCGCTGTGGGCATTGACGTGTTTGGACGCATCGTGGCGGTGGCTCGAGTCGGTACGAACGAGGATGTGGCCGTGGTGCTTCGACCCGTGCCTGCGCCTGGCGCGGGAACCCTCGCGTTGCTGTGCACGTGCGGAGTTGTGGCTCGCCGCTGGCGCCGGTGAGTCCGGCCCGGAAACCCGTCATTTTCGGCGCACAACAACGGCATGAAAAGGACGACCTTCGCGACGGTACTTGCGCTCGAAGTTCGTGCCGACGAGTTCGCCATCCCCGGCCGTGACTGACCGCTCAAAGTCCTCGCGGATGAAGGGCCTGGTTGACTCGACGTTCGACGCCGCGTCGCACCACCGCGCGAGATGCGCTTCGATCCACGCCCAATAATCGTCGTGATCGGTGACGAGGCGGACCTCTCCGCCCGGTTCGAGTACGCGAACACAGTGCGTGAGAAACTCATCCTGCACGATGCGGCGTCGATGATGGCGGCGCTTCGGCCACGGGTCGGGGAAGTAAATGTGAACGACGCGGAAGATATTCGGCGGACAACGCCAGCGGAGGAACTCCGCCGCGTCCGTGTTGAGCACGCGAATGTTCGTCAGGCCTGACCGTCGCACGCGGTCGGCCGTGTACTCGAAGAACTCGCGGGCGATCTCGATGCCGAGAAAGTTGACATCCGGCATCGCGGCCGCCTGTTGGAGGAGAAACGTTCCCTTTCCTGAACCGATCTCAAGTTCGAGTGGGCGGGAAGACTCGGGAAACCACTGGCGAGAATCGACCCAAGCGCCTTCAGGATTCGAGAGAATATCGTCCGGAAGCGGCCCGAGTTCCTCTGCGCCTACGGCCACCTTGCCGGGAGCGACATCGAGCGACCGGCCGCGACTGAGTCCGAATGACATATGGCAGTCTAGGTGCGGCGCGTGCGAGAACGAAACGCGGAACGCTGCGTCCGAGATTAATCCGTCGGGGCAGAACGTGCGTATAACGAGTATGAGTATCGGAACGTCGTGTGGCGGACGGGTCGGAAGGAACCGATAGAACCGTCCTGACCGGTCGCGCTTTGCGCGACGCGGCGCGTCGAACGCCAGCGAGCGCCTCGCAGCCTCGGCTGGGCTTTCAAGGATGGAACCCGGCGAGACTCCGGACGCAACCACCACGCGTTCCGGGCAAGGGGAGGTACCCGCGATGGAACATGGTCACGAACTTCTCAAGGGCAGCCACGCGAAGGACGATCACGCCACGCCCGCGGCGGGCGATCTCGTTTCTCTCATCGAATCCCGCCTTGATCGCAAGACGTTCCAGGTGCAGAACTGGCAGGGGACGTTCTGGGAGTATCTGGATCTTGCGGCGGCAAACCCGTCGGTGCTCCGCAATGCGTATCAACGGCTCTATGACGCCGTGCTGTCACACGGGTTTGAGAAGTACAAGGTCTTCAAGAAGGAGTGCGTGCGGTATCACTTCTTCTCCGATCCGTTCGAGAAGGGCGCTGACGGGATCTACGGCCTCGATGGCGCGCTGATGCAACTGGTCAGTTGCCTGCGTTCCGCGGCCGAGGGGTATGGCACGGATAAGCGCATTTTGCTGCTGCATGGGCCGGTGGGTTCGAGCAAGAGCACGATCGCGCGGCTTCTGAAGAAGGGCATCGAGGCGTATTCCCGCACGGAAGAGGGCGCCCTGTATTCGTTCCAGTGGCTGCTTGATGAGAACTGCGAGATTTCGCCCATGGAAGGCGGCGGGCGCGAGGCGAAGCGCACCCATGCGTTCGCCTGCCCGATGCATGAAGACCCGCTGGTGCTCGTGCCGCGCGAAGCACGCGAGGTACTCATCGCGAAACTCAACGAGGGCTATACGCCCAAGCACTCCAGCGGCAAACTCCGATCGCCGCACGGCCCGGACCCGTTCTGCCGAAAAGTGCTCGAAGACCTCATGCTGTTCTATGACGGCGACTGGCGTGCGTGCATGAACCATGTTCGCGTGCGGCGCATCGTCCTGAGCGAACGCGACCGCATCGGCATCGGCACGTTCCAGCCCAAGGACGAGAAGAACCAGGACTCGACGGAGCTCACCGGCGACATCAACTATCGCAAGATTGCGCTCTACGGCACGGACAGCGACCCGCGGGCGTTCAACTTTGACGGCGAACTGAACATCGCCAACCGCGGCATCTGCGAGTTCATCGAAGTGCTCAAACTCGACGTGGCGTTCCTGTATGATCTGCTGGGCGCTTCGCAGGAACACACCATCAAGCCCAAGAAGTTCGCGCAGACGCACATCGACGAGGTCATCCTTGGCCACACCAATGAGCCTGAGTACAAGCGCCTGCAGAACAACGAGATGATGGAGGCGTTCCGCGACCGCACGATCAAGATCGACATCCCCTACAACATCCGCCTCGACGATGAGATCAAGATCTATCAGAAGGACTTCGGCCCGACGCGGATCAAGAACCTGCACATCGCGCCGCACACGCTGGAAGTGGCCGCGATGTGGGCCGTGCTGACGCGACTCGAAGAGCCGAAGAAGGCCGGCCTGACGCTGCTTCAGAAGATGAAGTTGTACAACGGCCGGAGCATTCCCGGATTCACGGAGGATTCCGTGCGGGAACTCAAGGAAGAGGCGCCGCGCGAGGGCATGAACGGGATCAGTCCGCGTTATATCCAGGACAAGATCAGCAACGCGCTGGTGTCGCGCCAGGCCATCGAGGAAGCCTCGGTCAATCCGTTCATGGTGATGAACGAACTCGAAGGCGGCCTGTCACACCACTCGCTCATCACGGATGAAGAGACCAAGAAGCGCTACCGCGAACTGCTCGGCGTCGTCAAGAGCGAGTATGAGGACATCATCAAGGCCGAGGTGCAGCGGGCGATCAGCGCGGATGAGGACGCGATCCGCCGGTTGTGCGCGAACTACATCGAGAACGTGCGGGCGTACACGCAGAAGGAACGCGTGCGCAACAAGTACACCGGACGCGATGAGGAACCCGATGAACGCCTGATGCGGTCGATCGAAGAGAAAATCGAAATCCCCGAGAGCCGCAAGGATGACTTCCGGCAGGAAATCATGAACTACATCGGCGCGCTCTCGCTCGACGGGAAGAAGTTCGAGTACAACACCAACGCACGGCTGTACAAGGCGCTGGAACTCAAACTCTTCGAGGATTCGCGCGACACGATCAAACTCAAGAACCTCGTGTCGAGCGTGGTGGATGAGGACACGCAGGCGAAGATCGACGTGGTCAAGCAGCGACTCATCAAGCAGTTCGGCTATAACGAGACGAGCGCGACGGACGTGTTGAACTACGTCGCAAGCATCTTCGCGCGAGGGGACAGCAAGAGCCGGTAAACATGACTCAACATCATCAACGCCCTGCGGACTTCGTCGCGGGGCGTTGTGTCATGTGGGCTGCCGTGAAACCTGCACCTCGATCCCATCCGGATCGTCGAAGTAGATGCGCGTGCCGCGGAGTTTGGGCGTCAGGCCTGCCTTGCGGAGGCGCTCGGCCGCATCCTGCTGGTTGTAGTTCGCGATGCCGAACGAATAGTGATGCAGGCCGGGCTTGTCCGCTCGGAAGAGCGCGACGAAGTCCTTGTCCGCGTACAGGAACGCGCTGCTGCGATCCTGGCTCGACACGCGCAGGCCAAGGTGCTTCACATACCAGTCGCGCGACCGCGCGACATCCGTTACGTTCAGCGCGATGTGATCCACGGACAGAGCCTTGAACGTCGGCTCGGCGACGCCCTCGGCCGGCTGCCCCGCTTTCGCCGCGCCGCCAACGCCCGCCACGGCCGCACCCATCGCCATCAGCCGCGTGATGAGTTGGCGCCGAGATAATTCGCCGGCGAGGAACAGATCGACTGTTTCGCTTGCATTTGCCGCGTTCATGGTTCGCTCCTTTCAAAAGAGCCGATTGCGCGAGCAATCGATGAATCATACACCCCGAGCAGGTTCAGTGCGCCCGCTCGTGTGCATCGATGCAAACCCATTCGATCGCTTGCGCGATCGGCTCTTTAGGAACGCGCCCCCACCGTCACCTTCACAGGCACAAACGTCGGACGCACGCGAGACTCAAACTCATCGCGGTACTTGTTCATGATGGTGCGCACGGCCCAGTTGTTGCCGTCGGCCAGGCCGCAGATCGTCGTGCCCGGCATGCTGCCCATGCTCGTGGCGATCTCCAGCGCGAGGTCGAGGTCTTTGGTCCGCGCGTTGCCCTCTTCGATGCGGCACATGAGTTGATACAGCCAGCCCGAGCCTTCCCGGCACGGCGTGCATTGCCCGCAACTCTCATGCTTGAAGAACCGAGCGATGTTCCTCGCCACGGCCACCATGTCCGTATCCTCATCAAACACCGTCGGACACGCGGTGCCAAGTCCGAGGACGTTGTGCTTTCGGCCGATATCAAAATCGAGCGCGGCATCCATCTCATCGGGTCCGAGGATGCCCATCGAGACGCCGCCGGGGATCGCACCCTTGAAGCGCTTGCCGCCGCGCATGCCGCCGCAGTAGTCCTCGATCAGAACTCGCAGCGGGATGCCAAGTTCGCACTCATAACAGCCGGGGCGGTTGACGTGGCCGGAGACGCCCATGAGTTTCGTGCCGTGCGAACCGAGTTGGCCGGGGATGGATGACTTGACGCCCTGACCGAGGAACCAGTCCGCGCCGTTCTCGATGATCGACGGCACATGGGCGAGCGTCTCAGTGTTGTTGATGATCGTGGGCTTGCCGAAGAGGCCCTTGATGGCGGGGAAGGGCGGCTTGATTCGCGGCCAGCCGCGCTTGCCTTCGAGCGCCTCGAGCAGGCCCGTTTCCTCGCCGCAGATGTACGCGCCCGCGCCGCGGTGCAGGTAGCAGTCAACCTTCCACGGCTCGCCGGTGGCCGATTTCATGCCATCGAGCAGGCCCTTGCCGCCGAAGATGCCGTGGGCATAGGCCTCCTGGATCGCGCGCTCGTTGACCTGGGCCTGAAGGTGATACTCGCCGCGGATGAAGATGTAGGCCGTGCGAATACGACAGGCATAGCACGCGATGGCGATGCCTTCGAGTTGCATGTGCGGGTCAAAGTCGAGAATGAGACGGTCCTTGAACGTTCCCGGTTCGGACTCGTCGGCGTTGACGCAGAGGTATCGCTGGCCGGGGTCTTCGCCCGGCTTGAGTTTCGGCAGGAAGGTCCACTTGAGTCCGGCCGGGAATCCTGCGCCGCCACGCCCGCGAAGTTGGCTCTTTTTGACCTCCTCGATGACCGCCTCGGGCGACATGCTCAGCGCTTTGCGTAGCGCGGTATACCCGCCGGTCTTGACGTACTCGTCATAGCCGACGACGTGCCGATCCTTTTCGCTCGCCCACGGAAACGTGGGGATGCGTGCGGTGAGCACCGGCTTGCCGGGACGCTGCTTGAAGTTCCAACTCGTCACAAGGAGTCTCCGCAGTCAACTCGCCCAGGAACGGCGGCAAGGGCGTCTGGCCTATGCGCCTCTCTTCCGCCGGTGGCACGGGCGTCTCGCCTGTGCCTGTTTCCGTCGGTAGCACGGGCGTCTCGCCTGTGCGAACCGTGTCAATCGCGGCCATTGTAGCGCTGGCGCTTGCCAGACCATCGCCAACGGCGTCAGCGCGTCCAACTTCGGAGATGGCCGCGGCGCGATCCGAGGCAGGCGAACCGCTTGCCCCATCGGATTCTGAACCGCACAGGCGAGACGCCCGTGCCACCGCTGATCTGCCACCGCCGAATCGCCTCCCCACACCGTGGATTTGCCTGCGGCAAAGTTCTACTGACATCCCCCATGAAACGCGTTCCCGAAGCACAGGAAATCGAAGATATCGCACACGCCGGGGCCGGTGCTGGTGTCGCAATCGCAGGCGTAGGGGTCATTCGCCGAGAACAGGTTGCCGAAGCACAGGAAATCGAAGATATCGAGGACGCCGGGACCGGTTGACTGGTCACAGTCGGGGTAGCAGGGTGTTGGCTCAAAGCCGACGCCGTCGAACCAGAGCGTGAAGCCGGCGCCCCATGTGTCGGCGTGGATTTCGACCCAGTTGATGGATGTGATGTCCGGCGAGCCGACGACCGATCGCTGCCATGTCGCGTCACCGGCGATGGGGACGATGCACTCGCGCCACTGGCCGCGGGCTTCGTTGAGCAGGTCGGACGTCGGGCGCAGCACGATGTGGCCGTTGGCGTCGCCGATGTGTATCCACGGCGAGTGGTTCTGGAAGCCGATGTTGGGGTTCTCCGCCCAGACCCAGAAGCGCAGGCGTTCGACATCGGACAGATCCCACTGCGCCAGCAGGCCGCCGCCGGGATAGCGGGCGTAGGTGTCGAAGCCGCCGTCAGTTTCGAAACGGATTGAGCCTTGGCCGGCGATGGTGCGCTGCTGATCGTCAAAGATTGTGGCGGACCCGCCCTGTGCCCATGCGGCCCAGTCGATCCCGTTGAGTTCGGCCATGTCGCGCGGCGGGATGGTCTGAATGCTGCCGCCGAGGGGAAGTTCTCGCTCGAAGATGGCCGTCTGCGTCTGACCCTCATCGAAGGCGTTGTTGAGTTCGGTGATGTCGAGCCATGTCCACGCGGCGAAGCCCGCGTGCTCAACCTTGATGAGGAAGACCGCGTTGGTTCCGACCACGGCGATGTATCCAAAGGGATTGGCGCGGAGTTGGTCGCCCGCGTATGTGATCGGGGCGAGCGCGGGATTGATCGGGACGTTGGGGATCGTCCACAATCCCTGCGCATCGGTCACGCCCTGGGCCTTGATCTGCGTGGTGATGCGTTCGCCCAGGCCGGGGCGTTCGCACTTCTGATAGACCGTGACTGTCGCGCCGGACAGCGGCTGGGCGTTGGCGCCGAGGATGCGCAGGCGGGTTGTCTCGGGGGTGCGATAGAGGTATTGGCCGTAGTACCCGTGCGCGGTGTTCAGCCAGTGGTTCATGGCGTGCGAACTGTGATCCGAGAGGAAGTCCGAGACGCCGTTCATCAGGCAGGGGATGGCGGAATAGCCCGTCGCGTTGACTTCGTTCTGCGATTGATCGATGTTGAGGCGATAGATGTCGATGAGTCCGAGTTGGTGGGCGAGTTCGTGGAGCAGGCCGTAGTCGATGTCGACGGAGGGGCGGTAATAGCCCGCGGTTCGCAGGCTTCCTTCGCCCGCGAAGTATCGAAGCGGGAAGATGCCGAAGGGCGAGCGGTCGTTGGTCGGCGTCGGCGTGTCATCGCCGAGCACTTCGAGTACGTCGAAATGCACGCGCTTGGCCGACCCGGCCTCTTCAAAGAGGCGGTTGAACTCGGTCATGTGGTTGTTGAGCCAGTCGATGAAGTCATCGCTGGTGGCTTGCGGATAGTCGGGCGTTTCTTCGCGGAACTCCTCGATGCGCGTGCGGTCGATGTAACTCAGAAACGGCACGGACTTGGCGTCAAGCGAGAGCGCGTTGTTGCCGAGTCGCGCATCGGACACGTTGATCGTGCATTCGATCGTCTCGCTCGCGTTGGTCCACGGCCGCTGGTACTGCACCTGCGTGATCGCGCCCGGAGACAGGCCGATGAATGGAACCTGCTGATTGACAACCTGCCCGTTGACGCGCCACACCACGACCACGTTCGAGGCGAAAAAGTTCGTCCCGCGGTTACGGATCGTCGCGGTGTAGGTCATCACCTGCCCGACGTTCGGCCAGCGCTGCTCCGTGCCCGTCTGGCCCGAACCCAGGCCCGTTGCGGCGGAGAAGATATACGGCCCGAAACCCGACGGCTCGGTCACTTCGTAGTAGGTGTACGTCGCGGCGTATCGCGGGAAGCGCGGCGTGCGAGCGATGGAGGCGATCTGCAGATCCGTCTCATCGCGCGGCGTGCGCGGGCCGATCGACTCAACCTCGCGCGTCTCATCGCCCGTGGTGAATCGCGCGGTGATCGCGTAGTGGTATGACACACCATTCACGGCCGTCACGTCGAGGAACGATGTGGTCTCGATGTTCGGCAACACGGCGATGGGCGTCATGCCGGTGATGTTCGAGAACGGCTCGGTGTCGCGATACACGGCGTAGGACGCGAAGGTACTGGTGGGATCGTCGTATCGTTCCCACGTCAGATCGACGCGGGCATTGCCGATGAAGGCTCGCTGCTTCCTCGGCGCGGGACGCGAGACGTCAAAGCGAAGGCCGTCAATCCACAATGTGAATCCCGCGCCCCAGGTGTCCGCGTGTATCTCGATCCACTGTACGAGTCCGAGCGAGGGTGAGCCGACGGCCGAGCGCTCCCACAGTTCATCGCCCGTCATCGGCACGACCATCTCGATCCACTGCCCTCGGGCGTCGTTGAGGATGTCATAATCGGGGCGAAACTCGTAGTAGTCCTGCTGCGTCGTGTGCAGGCGAATCCACGGCGAGTGGTTCTGAAACCCGAGGTTCGGGTTCTCCGCCCACACCCAGAAGGCGAAGCCGCCAACGTCAGTCATGTCCCACGCGGCGTTGCGCGAGGCCGGCGCCCACAGCCAGGTGTCGAACGGACCATCGGTTTCAAACCGCAGCGATGATGAACCGACGCGCACGCGAGCGCTGTCATTGAACACCGCGGCCGTGCCGTTCTGCGCCTCTGCCCCCCATTGCCCGGCCGCGCCTTCCGTCAGTGCATCCGGCGCTGGGGGATCATTCGCCCAGGCGCTCGTGAGACCGACAACCAGCACAGCGACGACACACAGCGACAGATGACGCATCACGCGGCTCCTCCTTCAACCCCCGAGCGGGAATGAAGGAGTTTAGGTCGAGGTTCTGTCTTTCGCCCATGAGTCTTTCAATGAGGCCGTGCGATTGAAGATCAGCGCGCCCGGCGTCGTCGTCTTATCGGCACTGAAATACCCGAGGCGTTCGAACTGAAACCGCTGGATGCCATCGCTCCAGATGGGGCCTCCAACGGCCGTGTTGCCAAAAGCCGCGCGGCGCATGTCCTCGGCGACGCTCGGCTCGACGCTCGCCCGCGCGATCGTCTCCATCGACGCGGGGTTCAGGTCGTCCATGAAGTTTCCGGTGCGTTCGCCGGGGTGCTCGGCCGTGAAGAGCCGGTCATACAGTCGCACCTCGGCCTCGACGGCGTGCGCAGCGCTGACCCAGTGGAGCGTGGCCTTGACCTTACGGCCGTCGGGCGCATCGCCGCCGCGCGTGGCGGGGTCATAGGTGCAGCGGATCTCGGTGATCTCGCCCGTGGCCGCATCTTTGACGACGCCCGTGCATGTGATGAAGTACGCATAACGCAGTCGAACTTCCTTGCCGGGTGAGAGGCGAAAGAACTTCTTCGGCGGGTCTTCCATGAAATCGTCGCGCTCGATGAACAGCACGCGGGAGAAGGGGACCTTTCGCGTGCCTGCCGCGGCATCTTCGGGGTTGTTCACCGCGTCGAGTTCTTCGGTCTGGCCCTCGGGATAGTTTTCGATGACGACGCGAAGCGGGCGCAGCACGGCCATGCGCCGCGGGGCTCGCTTGTTGAGATCGTCGCGCACGGCGTTCTCGACGCGCACCATGTCGATGAAACTCTCGAACTTCGTGACGCCGACATCTTCGCACAGCGCCCAGAGCGATTCGGGTGTATAGCCGCGTCGGCGCAGGCCGGAGATCGTCGGCATGCGCGGGTCATCCCATCCGTCCACCACCCCGGCCTCGACCATCTTCAACAGGTTTCGTTTGCTCAGGATCGTGTACGTCGGGCGGAACTTGGCGAACTCGATCTGCTGTGGGTGCGCGATGGCCGGGCCGTAGGGGCCGCTACCGCCGGGCAGATGTCGACCGATGTTGATCGAATCAAGGAACCAATCGTAGAGCGGGCGATGGTTCTCAAATTCGAGCGTGCAGATGGAATGCGTGATGCCTTCGATGGAGTCTTCGAGGCCGTGGGCCCAGTCATAACTGGGATAGATGTGCCATGTTGTGCCCGTGCGGTGGTGCGCGGCGTGAACGATGCGATACATGACAGGATCGCGCAGGTTGAAGTTCGGCGAGGCCATGTCGATCTTCGCGCGGAGCGTGCGCGAGCCTTCGGGGAACTCGCCGGCCTTCATGCGGCGCAGCAGGTCGAGGCTTTCCGCGGGGGGTCGATCGCGAAAGGGGCTTGGCGTGCCGGGGGTGGTGGCCGTGCCGCGCGTGGCGCGAACCTCGTCCGCCGAGAGATCGCAGACATACGCCTTGCCCTTGTTGACGAGTTCCTCGGCGAAGGCGAACATCTGGTTGAAATAGTCCGAGGCGAAGAGCAGGCGATCCTGCCAGTCGGCGCCGAGCCACTTCACGTCGGCAATGATCGAATCGACGTACTCCTGTTCTTCCTTCTCGGGATTGGTGTCGTCGAAACGGAGGTTGAACTTGCCGGCATAGTCCCGCGCGAGGCCGTAGTTGAGGCAGATGCTCTTGGCATGGCCGATGTGGAGGTATCCGTTGGGTTCGGGGGGGAAGCGCGTGTGAACGCGGGGCGTGCCGTCCGGCCATGTGCCCCACTTTCGCGAGGCGTTATCGCTCTCGACGATCTGCCGGATGAAGTTGATCGGGCGTGCCTCGTCATGGGTTGCTGGGTCGTTCATGGGTAGTGATCGTAGGGAGTGAGGGCGTGGGTGATCGCCCGTGCGCGATGGATCGCATAGTCTTTGAATCGCATGGATCCTTCGGCCCTTGATCTTGCTGATCCTGACGCCGTGTCTGCGACGTTCGCGCAGGCCGCGGAGGCGGCTCGCTCAGCCGCGTGCCGTGACAAGTCGATCGATCGCATCAGCCCTCCTGGCTCGATCATCGCGACGGGGGATTTGCACGACAATCCGATGCATCTGGATCGTCTGATCGAGGCCGCGCGGCTCAACACGGATCAGCCCAGGCATCTGGTGCTGCACGAGATCATCCATTCGGATCGACTGGTCAACGGGATGGATTTTTCGTACCGGGCGCTGGCGAAGGTGGCCGCGCTCAAGGCGGCGCACCCCGAGCACGTCCACGTCCTGCTGGCGAACCACGAACTGGCGCAGTTGGTCAACGCGGGAATCGTGAAGGAGGGGATTCGCGTCGTCGAGGCGTTCAACGCGGGCGTGGACTATGTGTTTGGCGCGGAGGCCGGGCGCGTCGGCGCGGCCATCGGCGCGTTCATCCGCGCGATGCCGCTGGCCCTGCGGTGTGAGTGTCCCACGGGGGACATCCTCATTGCGCATTCGCTTCCGTCGCCGTGGATGATGGCGCGCTTCGATCCGTCGATTCTCTCGCGCGATTTGACCGATGCGGATTATGAATCGCGGGCCGGTTCGGCGTATCTCATGGTCTGGGGACGCAACTATGACGCGGATCAGATCGAAGACCTGGTTGAACGATGGCATGCGTCGATGTTCATCCTCGGGCATGAACACGTCGAAAACGGCGTGAAGTTCATCCCCCCCGCCGCGATTGTGCTCAACAGCGATCACGAGCGCGGCGTCTATCTGCCGTTCGACCTCTCGCGCCCGCCGCGCGCGGAGCAAGCCATGGAGTTTGTCGTACCGCTTGCGCAGTGACGCGATGCGGCCGCGGCCGGGTCAGCCTTCGCTTCGCAGGTAAATCCCCGCCAGCGGCGGCAGCAGGACGCTGACCGAGTTCCCACGGCCATGCCAGGGCGTGGGGCCGGCCGTCACGCCGCCGAGATTGCCCAGGCCGCCGCCCCAGAACTCGGCCGCGTCGCTGTTGAGAATCTCGCGCCAGAATCCGCTGCGTGGCACGCCGAGGCGGTATTCCGGGCGTGGCACGGGCGTGAAGTTGAACGCGGCGAGGATGAACTCGCCGCGTGGCCCCTTGCGCATGAACGCGAGGCAGCCATCATCGGCATCGTTCGCCTCGATCCACTCAAAGCCCTCATGTCGGCAGTCGCCCCAGTGCAGCGCGGGTTCCTCGCGATAGACACGGTTGAGTTGTTCGACGAGTTTCCGCACGCCGTCGTGCGGCGCATGCGCGAGCAGGCGAAAGTCGACGCTCGCATCGTGGCGCCATTCATCCCACTGCCCGAACTCACACCCCATGAAGAGCAGTTTCTTCCCCGGCTGCGCCCACATGTAGGCCAGAAGCAGCCGCAGATTCGCGAACTTCCGCCAGTCATCCCCGGGCATCTTCGCAAGCAGCGAGCCTTTGCCGTGCGTCACTTCATCGTGCGACAACGGAAGCACAAAGTTTTCGGCGAACTGATACATGCCGCGGAACGTCAGTTCGTTGTGGTGAAACTTGCGATGCACCGGATCGCGACGCATGTGCGTCAGCGTGTCGTTCATCCAGCCCATGTCCCACTTCAGGCCAAAGCCAAGCCCGCCAAGATGCGTCGGACGCGACACCATCGGCCACGATGTGGACTCTTCCGCGATGATCTGCACGTCAGGGAAACGGCCATACGCCTCCGCGTTGAGCCGGCGCAGAAACTCGATCGCTTCAATGTTCTCGCGTCCGCCGTAGCGGTTGGGAATCCACTCGCCTTCCTTGCGCGAGTAGTCGAGATAGAGCATCGAGGCCACGGCGTCCACGCGCAGGCCGTCGATGTGGTACTTCTCCAGCCAGAACATGGCGCTGGAGAGCAGAAACGCGCGAACTTCGTTACGGCCGTAGTTGAAGATCGCGGATTTCCAGTCTTGATGGAAGCCCTGCCGCGGATCGGCGTGTTCGTAGAGGTGCGTGCCGTCGAAATAGGCCAGGCCGTGCTCATCGTTGGGAAAGTGCGACGGAACCCAGTCGAGAATGACGCCGATGCCGTGCTGATGCAGGTAGTCCACGAGGAACATGAAGTCCTGCGGCGAGCCGTATCGGCTGGTCGGCGCGAAGTAGCCGGTCGTCTGATATCCCCACGAGGCAAAGAGCGGATGCTCGGTGATGGGGAGGAGTTCGACGTGGGTGAAGCCGGTGCGTTTGATGTGTTCGACCAGCCGCGGCGCGAGTTCGCGATACGAGAGCGATCGCCCCCCCTCCTCGGCCACGCGCATCCACGAGCCGCTATGCAGTTCATAGATTGACATCGGCGCATCGAGGTGGTTTCGCCCGCCGCGCATCGCCATCCACTCGCCATCGCCCCACGCATAGTCAAGCCCGCTGACGACCGAGCCTGTGCGCGGGGCGATCTCGTGATGAAAGCCGAACGGATCCGCCTTGTCGGCCGCGTACCCGCTGACGGTCGACGCGATGTGGTACTTGTAGACCTGTCCGACGGCCACGCCGGGGATGAAGCGTTCCCAGATGCCCGAGTTGCCGCGCGGGCGCATCGGATGCGAGCCGCGATCCCACCCGTTGAAGTCGCCGACGACCGAGACATACCTGGCGTTGGGTGCCCACACGGCGAACCACGTTCCGCGCTGGCCGTCGGACTCGCCCAAGTGCGAGCCGAGGCACTCGAAGAGTCGGGAGTGTGTGCCTTCATTGAAGAAGTGCAGGTCGGCTTCGCCGAGCCGGGAGCCGCCGTGAAGGCCGGGTGAACCGTGCTGTACACCCGCGATGGTCATGCGTGTCACCGGGTCTCCGAAGTGTCAGTGGCCGATTCCCCACGGCCGAGGCGGATGATACTCCATCGGCGGCTGCCCGCTGCCTGCGTTGGCCGTGTGGGGGCCGAAACTCCCAGGCATTTCCTCCCAATGATCTGGCGAAAGGCGATTCGAGGGGTATCCGAGTCGAGTATGATGTCCCGGCCGTCGCGGCGCTCGTGGCCCGCGATGGCCAGGCTGCCGGAACGTCGAAGAGGTCAACCATGTTCGATCTTCTCTTCAGTCAGCAAGCCGCGTGGTTCACCATCCCCGCCATCGTCGGGACCGGCGTCTTCATCATTCGGCTCGCGCTGATGCTCGCGGGCGGAGACTCGGGCCTCGATCTCGACATCGACACCTCCGACACATTCCACGGCGACCCGAGCGAGGCGTTTTCGATCCTGTCGATTCAGAGCCTCACGGCCTTTGGCATGGGCTTTGGCTGGACAGGTCTGGCCGCGTACAAGGGCATTCCGCTGGGCATGATGCCGAGTGTCGCGATCGGCGTCGTGGGTGGCGTGGGGATGGTGTGGCTGCTGGCGCTGATGCTCAAGGCGCTGCACGATCTCCAGAGCAGCGGCAACATTGACATCACCCAGGCCGAAGGGCGCGAAGGCGATGTCTACGTCACCGTGCCGGGCAAGGATGCTCAGGCCCCCGGGCGCGGACAGGTCCGCGTCAACATCTCCAACCGCCAACGCATCTATAACGCCGTGACCGAGGGCGACTCTCTTCCCTCCGGCACGCGGGTTCGCATCACGAAAGTCAACGAAGATCGCACGCTGACCGTTGCGCGGGCGTAAACTGCCCGTCGAATCTGACGTTCCCTCGCATGGATGCGGCTTGGGCTAATAGTCCCGAGCGACTGAACGCGGCCGGACGCCGTCAACCACCCAGCCACCATGGGCCCTGGGCCTGTCGCCCGCGCCCGGAATGCGAGAACACCGACGATGATCCACACCCTCGCCTCCTCATCCCCGCCGCTGACCTCAAACCCGCTGCTCTGGCTGGCCGTGGTCTTCAGCGCCCTGCTGATTGTGCTGTTCTTCGTCGTATTCACGGTGAAGCAGTACAAGCGCTGCCCGTCGAACCGCATTCTCGTCGTGTATGGCAAGGTGGCCGGGAACAAGGCGTCCAAGTGTCTCCACGGCGGTGGCGCGTTCATCGTCCCGCTGATCCAGGACTACGCGTATCTCTCGCTCGAACCGATCGTCATCGATGTGCCCCTGGAAGGCGCCCTCTCGCTCAACAACATCCGCGTCAATGTGCCCAGCACCTTCACCGTCGGCATTTCGACCGACCCGGTGCTGATGAACAACGCGGCCGAGCGACTGCTCATGCTCACGGTGCAGCAGATACGGGACCAGGCCCAGGACATCATCGTCGGTCAACTCCGCCTTGTGATCGCCACGCTCTCCATCGAGGAGATCAACAAGGACCGCGAAAAGTTCATGAACCTGATCAACGAGAACGTCGGTCAGGAGATCAACAAACTCGGCCTGGAACTGATCAACGTCAACATCCGCGACATCACGGACGAATCCGGCTACATCGTGGCCATCGGCAAGCGCGCCGCGGCAGAAGCCATCAACCGCGCGAAGGTCGAGGTCGCCCAGCAGGAACGCGACGGCGCCATGGGCGAGGCCATCGCCGTACGCGAAAAGACCGTCAAGGTGGCGATGGAAACCGCCACGGCCGTGCAGGGTCAGAAGGATGCCGAGCGTCAGCGCCGCGTGGCGGTGGCCGCGCTCGAGGCCGAGGCGATCAAGGCCGAAGCGTCTGCGCAGCGTGATCGCGAGATCGCCCAGGCGCAGCGTGCGGCCGAGACGGTCGCGGCGTCCAAGCAGGCTGAACAGACGCAGCGCATCCAGGTCGCCGAGGCGGAAGCCTCAGCGAAGGTCGGCGAAAACGACTCGCAGGCCCGCATCGCCGACGCCAACGCCAAACTCGGTGAGATTCAGGCCGAGTCCGACCGTCGCGCCCATGTCGCCGCGGCCAAGTCTCGTGAGGCCGTGTTGCTCGCCGAGCGCGATCAGGAACTCGCGCGGCTGGCCAAGGAACAGATCGCGCCGCAGGAAGTCGAAAAGAAGCGCATCGAGATCGCCGCGAGCGCGGAGGCCGAAAAACTGCGCATCGAGGCCCAGGGCCAGGCCGACGCCATTCTCGCCAAATACGAAGCCGAGGCCGCCGGCACGCAGAAAGTCCTCGAAGCCAAGGCCGAGGGCTATCGCAAACTCATCGAGGCATGCGGAAGCGACGCGGCCGTCGGTCCCACGCTGTTGCTCATCGAACAGTTGCCGCAGCTCGTCGCCGAGCAGGTCAAGGCGATCAGCAATCTCAAGATCGACAAGATCACGGTGTGGGACACGGGGCAGAACGGCTCGGGCCGTAATGCGACGAGCGATTTCCTCGCGGGGATGGTCAACTCGCTCCCGCGGCTGCACGAACTGGCGCAGCAGGCGGGGATTCAGTTGCCGTCAGCGCTGGGCAAGGTACGCAGCGATGGCGGCGGGGGCACGACGCACATCGGTCCCGATGCACCGGCCAAGGCGTGATCGCGGGCGCGAAACATCGCGCGCATCGGTCGAAGGGATGTGCCTTGCATGCAGGTCGGTGCGCACGGGCGGACGCCGGAGCGCACCGTTCACTTGTCGATCGAGGCCCTATCACACATTGCGCTGCATGATGGATCGGAAGTGCTTCGCGGCCAGCGCCACCGCGCCCAGGCCCGCCGCGGAATAGACGGCCAGGTTGAAGAAGACCATCACAAAGAACACGGCCGTGCTTTTTCTGCCGTCCACACCCGTCATGAACGTGAGTCTCGGTTTCGGGTCGGCGACGGTCCCATCCAGCGCGGATACGGTCAGCGCGATGGGATTGATTTTGAAGTTGAAGTCCGCCATGGCCTCCGAGAGTTGATGCAAGCCCGCGACCCCCACCATCGCCATCGCGAACCACGAGAACAGCCAGAGGCACAGCGCCAGAAGCAGGTTCAGCGTTGACGCCGTGACGCTTCGCTTGAGCACCGTGCCAAGCAACAGCCCCGTCCCGGTCAGGAAGCACAGCGGACCGAGGAGCGTCGCCGGAACGAGCACGAGCGCGAGGGGATGCACGGCCTGTGCGATAACGGCGATGAGCAGGTGCGCCTCCATGATCGCGAACACCAGCCAGTTGCGACGAAGCGCGCCAAGGAACTTGCCGAACAGTACCTCCCACGAGGTCATGGGCGTGGCCAGCAACACGGGCAGCGTTCGCGCCTCGCGCTCGGCGGCGATGCCCGACGTGGACTGCACGGCCGCCTGAAGCAGCAGACCGCAGGCCCCAATGATGATGATCGTCTGATGCAGCCACGAGTCCTGCAATCCGAAGCGGATGTAGATGGCGAGCAAGAGCACCACCGCCGCGGCCGCCGCGAGGATCAATTGCCAGCGTCTGGTGAACTGCGAGATTCGTAGTTCGCGCCAAAGAACCGGATTGTCGCCGACGACGCGGTCGCGCTGGACTTCGCGCAGCGCAGCGTCGGCCTCGCTCGCGGGCGGGGCGGGCGCATCGGCGGGCGTTGGCGTGACGGTCGATGCATCAGTCTCCGCAGCACCCGGCACGGTGACGGGGCGCGGGCTGCCCGCGGCCTTTCGCTTCGCTCGCTTGCGCGTCGGCGGTTTCCCCGCGACATCCGCGCGGGAGATGGGGCGCAGCACCGCCGCCGCGGCGCCTCCGGCGATCAGGCACAACGCGAAGTTGTAGATCAGGTTGTTTCGCCACAGTTCGATGATCGGAGCCCCGCCCCCGCCGCCCATGATCGAGTCGCTGGTGATGCTGAACAGGACCATCGGCGCGCACGTCGCCACGACCCATTCCGTGCTGCCGTTGAACCACGGAAGGTCCAGCGCGAACGCAAGCCCGATCGGACCGCCGTTGGCCAGCAGCAACAGGAACCCAGAGATGGCCGTGCCCGGACGGCTCGACTTGTGCAACGTCGATTGAAACAGACCGAGCGTCGCGCCGAGAATCGCGGTGGCCAATGCCACGGCCGTGCCGGAGAGGATCGTCTCGGCGTCGATGCCGCCAAAGACGCGCACGGCCAGCAGCAGCGGCGCGGAACTCAGCGCGAGGATCATCATCAGCGTGATGCGCCCGACGAGTTTGCCGACGACAACTTCGCCGGCCGTCAGCGGCGTGGAAAGCAGCGTGGTGAGCGTGCCCGCGCGGCGTTCATCGCTGATGGCCCCGGCCGTGAGCGATGACGAGAGCAACCCGAGCAGAAAGAACTGCGCCCAGACGACGGTCAGCGCGATGGCCGGGGCGAGTTCCTGAAACCGTTGCAACCGCGAGGCCGGCGAACCCCACGAGGCCTGCTGACTCATCGACATGAAGACGAAGAAGACGATCACGAGCAGGACGAGCAGATATGTGGTGCGGGTGGTGTACGTTCCGCGGCGGCGACCCATGATCTGCATGTCGCGCTGGAACACCGGGCCGAAGAAGAGGTCCGCGGGGTTGCAGGCCGTGAGCCATCGCTTCACGCGCGGGACACGTGGGCGCGGCGACTCATTCGTGGGTGCAGCGCTCATTGCACCTTCCCCTTGGTCAAGCGGAGGAATGCGTCCTCGAGTTTGATTTTTTCGGGCGTAAACGCGGCGATGCGCCCGCCGGCGGCGATGACCCGCTCGATCAGAAAGTGATGCCCGTGTTCGCCGGGGTTGAGATCGACCGTCAGTTTGCCGTTCTCGCTGGCGACGCGGGAGACACGTTCATCCTTCTGAAGTTCATCCGCGACGGCCTGCGAACCCAGCCCGACGGACTCCAGACGGATCACGATGCGCTCGCCCGTGCTCACACGCGCGTAGGCATCTTCAATCGAGCCGGCGTACATCAATCGTCCGCGCTCGATGATGCCGATGCTCGTACACATCTCGGCAAGTTCGCTCAGAATATGGGATGAGACCATGAGCGTCTTGCCCATGCGTCCGAGTTCCTGGAGCAGTTCGCGCATCTCGATTCGCGCCCGCGGATCAAGCCCGCTGGCCGGCTCATCGAGCAGCAGCACCTTCGGGTCGTGAATCAGCACGCGCGCCACGCCGAGGCGCTGCTGCATCCCGCGCGACAGCGAGTCCACCATCGCCCGGCGCTTCTCCGTCAGGTCCGTCAACTCAAGGACGGAATCCACAATCGAACGCCGTTTCGGACGTGGAATTTTGTACGCGGCCGCGAAAAACTGCAAGTATTCATCCACCGTCAGGTCTTCATACACACCAAGGAAGTCCGGCATATAGCCGATCAGGCGACGAATCTCCTGCGAGTCCGCGCGAACGTTCAGCCCGTCGACCTTGGCGATGCCCAGGTCAGGGCGAATCAGGCACGCGAGAATCTTCATCGTCGTCGTCTTGCCCGCGCCGTTGGGACCGATGAACCCGAAGACTTCGCCGGCGCCGATGTTGAGCGACAACTCACGCACGGCCACGAGATTCCCAAACCGCTTCGTCAGGTTGATGATCTCAATCACGTCGCGAATCCTCGTTCTCGATTGATTCCTCGGTGTCGCCGGCGACCTCGTCCACCACCGGCAGCACGATGCGATACACCGTCTCCGTCCGTCCAACGGACCCGACCCCGACATCGCGGTACGGCTCGGGGCTCGTGTGACAGAACTGCACGACGCCGAAGCCTTCGGTGCTGGCATAATGCTCAATCGCCGCGTGCCGCCGCGAGGCGCCGAAGATCATCGTTGTGTACGACAACGGCTGCGTCCAGTACTGCTGCGGGCCTATGTATTGCTGCGTCGGCGCCATGTTCGCTCCGTCCCAGTTCGCGGGCGGATTGCTTTGGCCGCTCTCGTCGCTGGCCGACCATGTGACCCTCGCGCCACCTGATGCCTGATTGCTCGGAATCGAATGCCAACGGCCATCAGCGCGCAGCACGACATCGCTCACGAAGCCTTCGGGCGGGAGGCCTTGGATCTCAATGCGCCACTGTGTCCCTTCGCGCACGATCCGGCCCGTGATCGACGAGGCGCTGGCCCGTTCCTCCATGAACGTGCGAAACGTCCAGATTCCAGCCGAAATCTGCGGAACCACGTTTGATGGCGACGGGCCGATGCCCTGAATCGACTCGAGCGCGGCCCGCGCTTCTCGCGTACTCCGCGGCCCCCACTGCCAGTCGTAATCCATCGCCGACACACCGCGCATCCACGTCGCGTCGTTCATGTCGGCGACGTTCAGCCTCGCGCGGCGACCCGTAAAGATGCCCGAGCAGGCGGACTCGAACTGGATCGGCGAACCCGTGACGGCCAGCACATCCACACACGATGCGCGATTCACCGTCGTCGGCCCCGCGCGAAGCAGCGGCGGAATCGCAAGCGCCAAGAGCGAAGCCAGGCCGATCCAGCCGAAGGCCGTGATCCACGAGATCTGGCTCAGCCGTTTGGCCTTGAGTACGAGCGCGTCAACGGGTCCAAGAAGTGCAGCGAGCACGACAAAAGCCACGCAGATGACGACGAACGCGCCATATCCCGCCGGCGGAACGGTCGCGAGGCGCTGCAGCGTGTGCGATGTGGCCGTCGAACTGCGTGACCACGGCAGCATGAAGCCGACGTGCTGTTGCTGCACCGGGGACGCGGCGAACGTCCACGCGCTCATGGCATGTTCCAGCGCGAGCCGCCAGAGGCCGTCAAGACCTTCGACGGAGACCTGCGCGAGCATTCGCTCCGGGTCCGCGCCCAACACGACCACCCAGCCCAGGCCGATGGGGCCTTCCGCGAGCAAGCCGCCCCGCGATGCATCGCGAAGCGACCAACTCGTACGCCACCCCATCTCACGACCGACATCGGTCAGTTGCATCGCCCGAGCCGTCACGGCCGGGGCGAGTCGCGATGCCTCCGACACGTTGTCGATCCGCGTTTCGGAGACTTCAACTCTTGCGACGGCATCAACGGATACCGGCGACCCGCCGGGACCGGCCGGAATCCATTCGCGCCACTCCTCGCCCGCGCCGCCGACAATCAACACGAGATGGCCGCCGGCAAGCACCCACTCGCGCACGGCCTGAATCGCCCTGGGATCGACCCGCGTTGCTTCATTGACATTGACGATCATCGCTGCGATGCCGTCATACGCCATCCACGCGCGAGGCAGGCGATCGGGAATCTGAATGCTGCGCTGAAACGACGTCAACTCGCCGGCCTTGCTCGCGTTTTCGATCGCCGCGGCGGCAAGCGCACTGGGATCAGTTTCGGTTGAAACGGGCGGCGCATCCTCAGGCTCCAACTCTTCCGAGAAGTCTTCACCTTCGGGCGCGACACGTCGACCGATGACAAACCGCGCCGAGTTTGTCCCGACGCTGAGGATCTTTCCCGTCGATTCCGGCCAACCCGCGGGCAACTGCTCCGCGTTGAACGGGATGGCCGCGTATCGCCAGGTTTCCGGGCGTCGCCCGGGGCGCATGATGCTGAAGCGAACTTCGGGGCACTCAGGCGGAATGGCCGCGACGACCTCGATGGGCGTGACGCGGTTGGGCGTCGTCGCGAAGGGAACCATGATCCGCGCACGCTGCGACTTATCCTGCGGAAACTCCACCACCAGCATCCCGTCGATCGCCCGATCCCCCGACGTGATCGACACCGTGATCGGCGTCCACCGACCCGACACATACTGGCCCTGAAAGCCGAACTCGGCCGTGAGGTCAATCTGCGGCTGCTGCGCAGCGCACCACGCGGCGCACGTCAACGTCATCAGGCATACGACCAGAGATTGAATCGTCACGGCCCGTCGCATCTCCATGAGCGTAGCAGCATCCTTGGGAATTGAACATACCCACTTGCCGTGAATGCGGCTACAGATGCACCTTCCGGTTGTACACGAACCACTCCACCACCATGACCGCCAGCGCCGCGAGGACGAGCCACGGCCAGAGATCCTTGCTCACGCGTCCCGCGGCCATCGTCTCGGCCCTTGAAGTTTCATCGTGCGAGGCCGTCACGAGCGAGGCGTCCGCGCCGAGGTCGGTCTCAGGCGTACTCAGGAGGTTCGCCGCGAAGGGTCGGCGGACGCGCCCGCCGGATTCGACATCCGTCGCTCCGGCCGCGCCCGTCCATGACAGCATGTACACGCCCGACTCCAGCACGGGGCCGAAGACGACCCGGCCATCGGGCGCGGGAAGCAGGTCCGCCTCGCCCCCCCCCGGCAGCGCCACGCGCACGTTCGTCGCCCCGGCCGGCACACGATCCGACAAGATGTCGCCCGGTTGAATCATCCGTCCGACACCTGTGGACCCGGCTTCACCGAGATACTGCACGGCCGAGCCGAGGAAGACCACCCAACTCACCTTGAACGCCCAGTCGGACTCGAGCGAATCGAACGGAATGACAAAGGCCAGCGTTTCGGCCGTGGCGATTTCGACGATCATCGGTCCGCCGTCGGTGGTTGCGATGATCTGCGCGGAACTCTGCGGCCCCGGCTCAACGAGCCGCGACTTGAAGATGATGATGTTGTCCAGCGAAAGCCCGCGCAGCACCGGGTGATCGCGGCTCCACGACATGGGCACAACCACGCGATCGATGTCGCCGCGATCTATGAGCGCCCGCGGCCCCTGCGGTACCGCGCCGATGATGAGGAATCGTCCCGGAGGCAGCGGATCGCTCTCGCTCGGCGCGGGCGGAAGCCAGCGGTCAAGGACCACCGCGTCATACTCACCCGCACGTCCGGAACGCATCGCCTCTTCAAACTGCTCCGGCGACAGAACATCCAGTTTCGCCAGCGGAAGCGCCGCGAGAGCATCACGAATGAACAGGTTCCCGCGCGTCACCACGGCCACGGACATCAACTTTGCCGGCGGCACAACCACCCACGCCGCATCGTCAATCGCCAGCACATCGAGCACGCCGCCTCGCCCGCGCAGACGCACGGACACGATCCCCCCCCCCGCCCGCGTCATCCGAAAGATCACGCCGCCCGTTGACGGCGTCCACCGGCCGGTCGTCGCCTCGCCATCCGCCCCCGCCTCCGCGGCGGGGGGGCTTGCGGCGGGCAGGCTCACGCTCTCGATCCGGTTGGGCACGCCATCGATGATGAGTTCCACATCGACCTCTCGCGATGTGCGCGACGTGCTGCTCAGGCCGACGAAGATCGACAGTTCGTTGGGATCGTTGTACGCTCGTTGCGCGCGGAGGCTGGTGATGCCCACGTTCTCGGCCAGTTCCGACCCCACGGCGTAGTACCTGACCTCATCCTCCGGCCCGAACGCGATCTGCTCCCTGTCGGCGATGCGCCCGTCCGACCAGACGTGGATCGTTCCCACGCGCCCGGGCGGACGATCATGTACGCGATTCTGATTCTCCTGATCGACGTAGATCTGCCGCGGCGCCTGCGCCTGCACAAGCGCTGACGCCTCCTTGAGTGATGTTGGTGTGTGAACGGGTTCGATGCCTTCGATGGCCGCACGCAGCGCGGACTTGTCCGATGTGAACGACTGTCGCACTTCGGCGGACGAGCCGAACGCGATGACCATGGCCTCGTCCGCCTTTGACGCGCCAAGAAGGCTCGGGCTTCGCAGCGAGTCGATGAGTTTGATCGCATCCAGTTTGGCCTGTTCGAGTCGAGACCGCGGCGCATCGTCCGTGTCACCCGCGTCCACGGCGCTCATGCTCGCCGAACGATCGATCAGGATCACATGCCGATCGCCCGGCGGCGTTTCGCCCGCGAATTGCGGCTGCGCCAGCGCGAAGAGCACCGCCGCGAGGATCAACAACTGCAGCAGGAGCAGGATATTCCGGCGCAACTTCTGGAACGGCGCGTTGGCCTGCAAATCCTGGATCGTCTTCTTCCACAAGAGCGTGCTGGAGATCTCAACATCGCGCCGACGGAGTTTGAGGAAGTACAAAATGACAAGCGACGGCACCGCAATGGCCGCGGCGATCCCGGCGAGTAGCGGCGTGAGAAACGTCATCGCACACACTCCATGCTGGTCATCGCCTCATGCCCCATGCCATTCTCCTCGTGCCTTTCTTCACACCGCATCAACTCGTTCATACCAGCACCCCGCGCTTTCGCAGGTAATCCAGGATCAGCGTGTCAATCGCCAGATCGCTGCGAACGGTCATCAGGTTGATGTCGCGCCGGGCGCAGAACGCTCGCAGTTCATCGCAGTATGCCGCGAGATTCGCGCGATACCGCTTCAGCAGCGGCGCGGAGATCGTCACCTCGGCCGTGTCGGCATCTTCAACATCGCGCAGACGCAAGTCTCCGAGCAGCCCGTGCGGACCGACGGGGTCCACTTCCTGCGGGCTGAGCACCTGCACGGCCATGATGTCATAGCCGCGCCCGACCAGCAGTCGCAGGCCGGTTTCGTATCCCTCCTTGATAAAGAAATCCGACATGACGATCATCACGCCCTTGCCGCGACGAGACAGCGCGATGCGCTTGCACGCCTCGGTGAAGGGCGCGGCGCCCTCCGGCCGGAGCGAACAGATGAACCGCGAAAGATCATGCGTGCGTCGGCGTCCGCGCAGGTCACGAATCGCGGAGGTGATGGCGATCTCGTCGGGCTCTTCGCCATCCGCGCCGACGAGGGCGCCGCCGATGGCCGTGCATGTCACTCGATTGAGGTTGACGAGTCCGATGTAGGCCAGGGCCATGGCGAGGCGCTGCATGAAGAGAAACTTGTTGGGTTCGCCGCAGTCCGCGGAGGCTGACGCATCAATGACGATGTGCAGCGAGAGGTCTTCCTCTTCAAGGAAAAGTTTGAGAAAGAGGCGATCGAGACGGCCGTAGATGTTCCAGTCGATGTGGCGCATGTCATCGCCGGCGACATAGGGTCTGTGATCCGCGAATTCGACGGATTGGCCGCGCTTCTTGGACCTTCGCTCGCCCTGGAGTTTGCCGGCGAAGATTTTGCGACTTGTGAAATCAAGGCGCGAGACCTTGGCGATGAGCTGCGCGTCGAGCAACTCGTCGATGGACTTTGGTCTGGTGATGCTGTGAGTCTTAAGCATGACATTCCTAGCGTGAGGGCTCGTGAACACTTTCTTTCACGACCGTCGGCTGATTCGGCGCTGTGTGCGCGATCCAGTCATAGGTCGGCAGTGTCCGTCCATCCGAGAACATGACTCCCTCGGCGCTCATTGGCGACGCACCGTCGAACCCGGTGACTCGAGTGGACAGACCGACGACACCGAAGTGACCAATCGGCAGAACCTCACCTGGGTCAGACACTCCGTTGGAATTCCGGTCGAACCACAGCGCCAGTCCCTGAAGTTCCGCTCCGTCCAAAACGCCATCGCGATCGTCGTCAAGGCTGTCGAGTGCCTCATATCCATCTGAGAACATGACCCACCATGTAGCGGAACCGAAGAGTTGTCGCCCGGAGTTGATTGAACCCCGGTGCTCCGGGTCCCAAACGAGAAATGCAGTCGTTGGCTGGACCCACTGCCACCGCTGCGCTCTTCCCGTTCCATCCAAATCAAAAGCCACATGCCGCTCTGGGGCAAGGAGTTCCTTCATCGACGCAACCGACTGGAGCGCAATCACAATTGGCGTTATCCCACCTGACTGCTCCTGCTTCGACAGTTCCTTCACCGCCGCTTCCACAATCCTGAGCCTCGCTTGTTCCTCCTCACCTCTCTCCCTGGCCCTTGAAACGCGCAGAAAGCCTTCTCCTGCTTCCACGCCGATTCGAAGTGCGAGCGAGCCCCACGGGCGCGTGTCCCGCTTTGCTTCGGTCGCGAGTGCAATAGCGTGCGCGATGAAATATGCATCCACCGTTTGTTCGAACCAGAAGTCGTTGAGAATGGCGTGAACAATACGTCTAACTTCTGCACTCTCATCGTCGCGTCGATTCCACACCGTCGCAATCGTCATCTCATCAGAGCCACCGATGTACTTTCCAGGATCGAGGGTGCCGCAGAAGATCCGCGCCCTCACAACCCTTTCCAAACTTGCATCGGGAAGATCCATGACGGCCGAATCGACGTGCGCTCCGCGGGGATCGGGGGGAATCTGAATGCCTGGGCCGCACGGGTTGCGCGGCACAACGAGCATTGGATCGAGGTCGGAACACTCCTCACCCGCAGTTTCTAGAAGAGACGCGAGCGCAAGGTAGTACCGTGGCTCTGGCTTCATGCGAATCGCCGCCACGAGGTGTTCCACGCCCAGTCGTAGATGAATCGAGACTTGTTCTGGAGTCAGTGGTTCACCGTGAGGTTCCCCTTCATTCGGGGAAGGCCAAACAAGAAAGTCAGGAGGTAGCGGCATGAAGTCTTCGGGTTCGCCGAAGCCTCGGATCTCGTTCCGTTTGTTTGCGTACGCGAGAGCATGCGCGCGACCGAGCCTGTACACCGCTTCCGCGTCTTGGGGACTCTCCGCCACTCTAGCCGTGAGATTAGTGATGATGCGGTCGAGCGGCGCGTTTGTGGATGGAATTGGATGGGCGGCTGCAAACCCCGCGACTACGATCGCAACCAGCAGTCCCGCAGTTCTGTAACAGATCCCAATCCGGTTCAGAGTTGACATTGTGTGCTCCTACACCATCACTCGCGCCGGTTCCGTCGGCGTCAGTTCCAGGATCTGTCTCACGAGGGAGTCTGCGTCCACACGGTCCGCTTCGGCTTCGAAGTTAAGAATCAGTCGGTGTCGCAGCGCGACGAGGGCGACATCTTTGATATCTTTGTTGCTGACGTGATATCGCCCGTCCGTCATCGCCTTGACCTTGCCGCCGAGCAGGACCGCCTGGGCCGCACGCGGGGATGCGCCGCAGCGGACGTACTTGTTGACGATGCCCGTTTCGCCCCCGGCCGCGAACTTTCCGCCGGGATGCGTCGCGAGCACCAGGCGCGAGGCATATTCCTTGACGTGCGGCGCGACGATAACGCCGCGCACGAGGCGCTGCGCATCAAGGATGGCCGGGCCGTCGAGAATCTTGTTGACTTCAGGCGTGGCTTGTCCGGTGGTGCGATCGAGGATCGTCAGAAGTTCATCGAGTTGCGAATATCCGACGACGATCTTGAACATGAAGCGATCGAGTTGCGCCTCGGGCAGCGGATAGGTTCCTTCCTGTTCGATGGGGTTCTGCGTCGCGAGCACGAGGAATGGCGACGCGAGTTTATGTGTGGTCCCGGCTACGGTGACGCTTCGTTCCTGCATGGCTTCGAGCAGCGCGGACTGTGTCTTGGGCGTGGCGCGGTTGATTTCGTCGGCGAGCACGATCTGCGCGAAGATCGGCCCGCGTTGAAAGTCGAATTTGCGTCGCCCTGTGTCGGGATCTTCCATCACGATGTTCGTGCCGATCACGTCCGCGGGCATCAGGTCGGGCGTGAACTGAATGCGCGAGAACGGCAGCGTGAGGCACTGCGCCAGCGTCCGCACGAGCAGCGTCTTGCCCAGCCCCGGCACGCCTTCGAGCAGCACGTTGCCCCCCGCGAACAGGCAGGTCATCACGCCTTCGACAACGTCGCGATGGCCCACGACGACCTTGCCGATCTCATCGAGCAGCGTTTTGAATGTCGCGCGGAATCGCTCGCACTCCGCTTTCACCTCGGCCGGCGTTTGTAGTTCATCCATCTTCGCCATTGTTCATCACTCCTGGCGTCGTTCGTGACGCTCATGTGTTCTCTTCCTGATCAAAGCCTTCCTGTGCTCGTTTCTTCGCCTTGAGCAGGCGCGACATGCCTTCCTGCGGCTGCTGCGGACGGTCCACAACGGCCGTGCGCATGGCCTGCTCCTTTGCTTCATCGGGCGCGGCGGAGATGACATTCGGGCCGGCGCTCTTGCGTGAGAGTTGCTCAGCGCTCGCTTCGAATTTACGTTTGGCGGTGGCGGCGACGGCCTCGCCGTCGGCGACGGCCCGCGCTGCGAGTTTCTGACGAGCCTTCTCGCGAGCCTCGCGGAGCGTGTCGAGTTCGCGTGTCGCGGCCGGCTTGGCGCGCCCAAAGGCCCGGGCCGTGGCCAGCGCGATCGCGCGGACATCAATCCGCACGCGTCGCACCGCGACATCAACCAGAAACAGCGCCATGCCCATGATCGCCACGACCAGCCAGATTGGACGCATCGCCACCGGCATCGTCACACCGTCGCGCCGCCAGAGTTCGGCCAGTTCCACGCCGCGCTGGCTCAGTTCGAGCACATCGCCGCCCGTCATCGCCGCGACCTGTCGAAGCAGCGCCGCGTTGTCTTCGAGCGCGCGAAACTCATCGGCAAAGGGCATGTTGACGGCCGCCTGCACCGAACCTTCCATCGGATCCTGCCCCGGCTGCGGCGCGGAATACTTCATGCCGATGACGTATGAACCTGGAAGGTTGCTGCGGAACCGGCCTTCATAACGTCCGGGGCCGACTTGCGAGAGTTCAAGCACGTCGCTTGTGCCGTCCGGTCGCGCGACGCGGGCCTGCATGGTCGCGAAGTTCAGATGTTCACCAGAAGGGTCGGTGGCTTCGACGATGACGCGCGTGGTGTCACCTTGTCGCTCGGTGACGAGGCGCATGTTGGCGTCGCCGCGGGCCCGCATCGCCCATCGTGCGTGCTGCTCCCAGAACGCCTGATACTGAACCCACCCCCCCCACGCGGGCGCCCAGCGCGAGGCCGTGTCGGTCGTGATGGCGTACACGCGACCGAGGCCGTATTGCCACTGCGCTGCGATCACATCTTCTTCCTTGCCGCGCATGGTGATGGTGGCAAGTCCCGGACGTTCGGCGGTGACGACGTATCCGCGGATGGGCGGGATGGCGCGAATGCCGCGCATGGCCTCGGCGAGCGCGCCCGAGATGCCCGGCACAAACGGATCGCCCTCCCAGATCAGCGGTCGCCGAACGAGTTGGGCCTCTTTGAAAAAGATCTGCGGGAGCGTGGCGAGTTGGGCCGTGGTGGTCACGGCGTAGAACTTACCGCCGGTGTCCTGCGCCATGGCGCGCAGGGTGTTGAGGTCTCCGGGCGAGTGTGGAAAGACGCCGACGGTGCTGATGGTGATCCGTTCACGGCGGAACTGTTGGAGGATGCGGCGATCGAGGCTCGGGTCACCATCGCTGATGACGATGACATGCTTCTGCCCCGCTTCCGTCGCTTTGAGACCCTCAAGCGTCAGGCGCAGCGACGGGTCAAACGTCTGCATGTCGCCGAATTTCAGGTTGTTGATCGAGCGATAGACCGCGGATTTGTCGCCGACTTCCGAGATCGGATGCACCCACGACACATCCCCCCCCCAGCCGGAGAACTCATTGATGCCGATCAAGTCCAGCCGCGTCAGCGCGTCCACGGCCGCCTTGGCCGTCTCCTTGCCGTAGTGAATCCCCTGCGGCATTTCGATCGAGTGCATGACGAGGGCGAGGGCGCCGCGCGGCATGTTCTTTTTCTGCGGGGGATCGAGTTTCATCGGCAGGGCATCTTCGACAGGTGTGCCGATCCAGCCGCCCGCGCCGAAACTGTTCGGCCCGCCGATCTTCACCAATCCGCCGCCACCGTCATGTACATACTGCCGAATCGCCTCCATCTGCGCCTGGCTGAAGTCAAAGGCGGGCGTGTCGATCAGGAAGATCGCTTCATACGCATTGAGTTCGGTCAATGTCGCGGGAACCTCCGCGGGCAACGCAATGGACGTTCCGATGCGCGAACGACGCAAAGCTTCATCCACCGACTCCGCCGACGCAGGATCGCTCGCCACCAGCAGCACGCGACCCTCGCTGCCCACGAACGTCACGGCCAACTGTCGATTGTTCTCCAGAATCGTGTCATACGGTCGTCCCTGCTCATCGACATCCGGCTCAAAGATCGCTTCAAACTGCGTCGGCCCGGAGCGATTCATCAGAAACGGAATGCGCAGGACATCGGTTCCCGGCGCGAGTTGCACGGGCCAGCCCATGCCCGGCGACCCCGGATCAAGGTCCACCGGCTGGCCGTTCATCAGCAGGACAATGCGACCGGACGCGGGCGCCGTGGATGTGACCCTGAGTTTGAGATCGATGTTCTCACCCATGCGTGCCGTTGTCGGCGCGATGAGTTCCTCGATGATGACTTCGCGCTGCGTGCGATAGGCGAGCGGCACCACGTCGATGGGCACGCCCGCGGCCTTGGCCGCCTCCGCCGCCTGAAGCAGACTGCCGACGGTTTCGTTGCCATCGGACATCAGCACGATGCGATATGCGGCGTCCGACGGGCGCACGGCCAGCGCGAGGCGAATGCCCGCGGCGAGGTCCGTCCCCTCGGTGGCGCCGATGAAGTTGCGATCGACGCGGATATTCCGCTGGCTCGGCAGCGTCTGCACATACGAATCCATCGCCACCGTCACCGCGCCCAGGCGATCCGCATCCTTCATGTGACGTTCGACGGCCCGCTCGACCCAGGTGTCCGCTTCGGCTTGCAGAGGCTGCGGCACGGACTTGCTGGCATCGGTGACGACGGTGACGGCCACATCCTTCGCCTCGCGTCGAAGCGCGGGTTCCGCCATGGCCGCGGCGAGCAGCACCACGACAAGCAAGCGAATCACCAGCGCCACGCGTCGGCCCGTTGTGCCCATCGCCGACAGGCTCGACCGCGCGAACCACACCATCAGCAGCCCGACCACCGGAATCAGCAGGAGCCATCGCGGCTCGTCAAACTGAATCGGCCCGACGATCAAAGCCGAGAGTTGCCTCGTGAAAGTCGCGAGCAGAAGCGTCATCCTCCGCGCCCCCCGCTTGCGCTGCTTCCCGCGCGACCAGCGCTGCGCCCTGCGCCGCTGAGTCGCCAGTCGAGCACCTGGATGCGGTTGTTGCCTGAGTCAAGGACATACAAGCGCCGGCCCAGCGCTGCGCTGGCCCACGGCGACGCGAGTTCGCCATGCCCGCGCCCCGCCCGACCCTCCATGCGCACCACGCGGCCCGATTCCAGATCGATCCGCTGCACGCGGCAGTTCCCAAACTCCGTGACAACGACGGTGCCGTCGCCCAGGGTCGTCAGGCCGTAGGGATAGCGAAACTCCCCCGGCTCGCGACCCGGGCCGTCGAGCGAGCCGAACCAGCGGATCAACTCGCCATCGAGCGTGAACTTGCCCACGCGATGGTTGGAAGAGTCCGCCACCAGCAGCCAGCCGTTCTCGACATCAAGGGCGATCGACTGCGGCCGGCCGAACTCGACGGCATGCGCCCGCGCTTCCCCTTCCCCCCCCCCGACTGATTGTCCAATGGCGAACAGGAAGCGGTACGAACCATCGAAAACGGAGACGCGATCATTCCCGCCATATTCGCTGACATAGATGCGCGAAATGCCCCCCCCCTCGGGCGTGGGCAGGATGGCGACGTCGGTGGGATAGATGAACTCGCCCGCGGACGTGCCGTATGACCCGAACTCGCCAACAGACAGGACCTCGCTCGACCCGGGTGGTCCCGTGCGAAAGACGGCGACGCGGTGATAGTGCGTATCGGGCACGTAGAGGTACACATCCCCCGCGACATCGGTAAAACTTGTGACGCCGGTGGGCATGCCGAGGGTCGTCTGGGGCATGCGCCACTCCCCGAGCGAGTCGCCGGTCTGTGGGTCAAGCCGCTGCACGCGCCCGGTCTTGTCGATGACCCACAGGCTGTCGCCGTCGGCGTCGATGGCACGCGGGTAGAACAACTGGCCCGGGTTGGTGCCGACGCCACCCAGAACGTCAACCGGCTCGAGTGGCGTGTTGTCCGCCACGCGCCCGCCCTGCCCGCACGACCCAAGAAGGCACAGCAGCGTCACTCCGGCCACCCGTGCGGGTCGCCGCAACCTCCGCCGCGATCGTTTCGCGTTCGCCATGCCGCACAAGCGTACCGCCAAGTCGGCCCCGGGGTTGACACAATCTTGCCTTGGCACCCGAGATTGTTGGGCAGCCACCTGCTGGTGGTTTCATGCCCGGCGAGAAGCCGGCCGCCCGAGCAGGGTCAAAGCGATGGCGGCGACGGCCGCCGCCGCGGCGCTGACGCCCACCACCACCAGCGTCCCGGCGCTCAACTCCTCCATACGCGAGAAGTGCAACATGCCCAGCATCAGACGGGCCAAGCCCTCATGACCGGGCGGCTCGAGCATGATCGACGCTTCGATCTCATGCAGGCCCAGCGCGAAACCCGCAAGGCCCGCCCCGATCAGCCCCCCCGCCTGCCACGGCCAGCACGCCCGGACCCAGCCGACGACGCCATCGGCCCCATCGACTTGCCGCAGCATCACCAGATCGCGCGACTCGCTCATCGCCAGCCACCAACCCACCAGCGCCCCGACGAAACCGAATCGCGCGACATGACCCAACACGACGACGCCCGGCCAGTCGAGCATCCATCGCGTCGGCTCGCTCGCGCCCCAGCCAGCGCTGAGCGCCACGCCAACCAGCACGCCCGGCACAAGGCCGACGATCACCAGCACGCGGACCAACACCTGCCCCACACGATGACGCCATACGCCTGCCCCACCGCAGAGCATCGAGACCAGCGCCCCGATGATCATGCACATCGTTCCCGATGCGATCGCAATCGTGCCACTTCGCCCCAGCGTCGCACCGTGATCGTCGAGGAATCGACCAAGCGATGACCACTCCCGCAGCGACCACGCCAGCAGCACCACCGGACACACGACAGACACCAACCACACGACTCCCGCCATCGTCGCCGTCGCGGGCATGCGGCTTCCGGCTCCGCCCCGCAGTTGCCCCCCCCCGCTCTGTGCCGTCGCGCCGTGACCTGGCCCCCGCATCACACGACCCGACAGCAACCACGCCCCACCCGCCGCCAACACGATCACCGGCCATGCCGAAACCCACACGCCCCACCACGCCCCCGGCGAAGTCTGCGTCAACCGAAGCCACACTTCTATCGTGAACGTCTCGATCTGGCCCACATGCAGCGGCACGGCCGAGCCGAGCATCACCAGCGACACGAGACTCCACGCCGCCAACGCATACGCCGCGTTCATCCGCGCGATCACACGCCCTCGCGCCCAGCATGAGGTCGCCTCCAGGCGAAGCGCGGCCAGCACATCAGCCTCGATCCGCCGGAAGCCCACGACGAGCACCACGGCCGCGATCGGCCACGCCCACATCGCCAATCCGCCCATCGCCAGCGCATGTTCGAATGCGCGAATGCGCCACACCGGCCCACGCGCCAGCCAGTCACCGATCATCGTCCCCGGCGCACGTATAAGACCCCACGCCGAGTACGCGAAGTAACTCGGCAGCAACATCGGAATCACCACAAGCGGCGCCCAGCGCCACGGCCGATGTCGAATGCCCCAGGCCACCGGCCACGCCAGACCCACCGCCATCAGCCCGATCACGCTCGCCACAAACACCGTCCATGTCAGGCGACGCCAGACGTTGCCGCCGGCGATCCCCGCGGGCACACCCTCGCGAACAAGCCCGGAGATGACGTCCACCACGACAAAGCCAATCGGCCACAACGCGGCCACAACGATGCCGCCAAGCGCCAGCGCAGGCGCTGACCGACCGACGTTCACCGCTCAATCCCCGCGCCCCCACTTCGCCCGCGTTTCATCGCCTTCTCAATGTCGCCGCGCGCCTTGGGTATCGCTGCTGAGAGATTCTCGCGCCCCGATTTTGTCACGAGCACATCATCTTCAATCCGCACGCCCAGGCCTTGGTCCTTCAGATACACCCCCGGCTCGATCGTCACGACCATGCCCGGCTCAAGCGGGCCATCGGGCGTGACATCGTGAACTTCAAGCCCGAGTTGGTGCCCGATGCCGTGGATGTAGGTGTCGCCATAGCCCGCTTTGTCGATGATGTCGCGGGCGGCGGCGTCCACTTCGTGCATGCGGGCGCCGGGTTTGACGGCCGCAATCGCCGCGAGTTGCGCCTCAAGCACAACGTCGTACACCTTCGCCTGTTCCTTCGTGAATGTGCCGGAGACCGGGAGTGTTCGCGTGATGTCGGCCGCGTATCCGCCGTAACGTGCGCCGGCGTCGATGACCATCAGTTCGCCGGCCCGCGCGATGCCGTTGTTGGCCATGTAGTGCAGCACGGTCCCGCTGACGCCCGAGCCGACGATCGAGTTGTACGCCGGTCCGCTTCCCCCCCCCTCGCGGAAGCCCGCCTCGATGGCCTGTTGCACCTCGGCCTCGCGAACGCCGGGGCGCAGCGTGCGCATCGCGGCTTCATAGCCGACCTGGGTGGCCGTGATGGCCTGTCGCATCAGATCAATCTCGGACACCGATTTCACCGCGCGAAGGGATGGCAGCAGCATGGTGCGATCCACGATCGTCACGCCGACGGTGCGCTCGGTGATCTTGCGAAACGTCGCCAGATCCGGCGAGATCGGCGCGTTCATCGTCGCGAACGGATGCAGACATGCAAGTGTACCACGGCGACGCGCGATGTCCGTCGCGATGCGCGGCAGCGACAACGTCCGCATGATCGTCTGAAACCCCGTCTTTGCCTTCAGCGCTGTGTTCACCGGATCGCGATAGCCATCCCACGCCTCCATCTCCGGATTCAGCGGCGTCAGAAACAGAATCTCCCGACGCTTGGGATCCTCCGCCTTCGGATCCAGCAGCAGCACGGCCCCGGCCTCATCGGCGATGCCCGTGAGATACTGAAAACTCGCGTCGGCCTCCCACTTTCCGTGGAGCAGCGGCGAGGCGTCCCCCGCGTAGACCAGGCCCACCGCACCGTCGAGTTCCTGGCGTACCCGCTCGCGACGCTGCGCATACTCCGCAAGCGCGATCCCCGTCCGCTTCTGATCCGTAGCCTCCGACTTGTGCTTCTTCGCCACGCGCTGCTCCTTATCCCTGACTTCAGGTCGGGAACGATACGCCAAGCACACTCATCGCCGTGGCGACGGCTCCATGGTGCGATGCGCCAGGCGGCGACCTGCAGAAGCCCGTTGAAACGGGCTGGCGCGTTGTCGCTTCGGTACGCGAGCCTGGCGATGGTCAACCACCGCTCAAGCGGTGGCCTACAAGCGGGAAAGACCGCTGAAGCGGCCTCAAAGGCGCTTCGCGCGCTATCAACCTTCCTGGCCACACGTGCCCCAGTCCCTTCCTACCTCCATGCCCCCATGTCCCGCTGTCCACTCCCTGTCACACCCGCCACGACATGTACTTGATCTCCGTGTACGCCTCCATCACATACTTCCCACCCTCGCGGCCGAAACCGCTTTCCTTTACGCCGCCGAAGGGCGCCTGCGCCGTCGATGGCGCGCCATCATTCGCGCCGACAATCCCATACTCCAGCGCCTCGGCCACACGCATCAGACGCGCCGCATCACGAGTGAAGAAGTACGCCGCGAGACCGAAACGCGAGTCATTCGCGAGGCGCACGGCCTCCTCCTCCGTGTCAAACGCCATCACCGGCGCAACCGGCCCGAACGTCTCCTCACGGAAGCACAGCATCGCGGCGTTGGCCCCGTCGATCACCGTCGGCTCGCAGAATCGCTCCGTCAGCCCCGCGCGCGGACGAACCACGCGACCGCCCGCGATGATCTTCCCCCCCCCTCGCACGGCGTCGTCGATGTGCGCCCGCACCTTTTCCACGGCCGCATCATCAATCAGCGGCCCGATCTGCACGCCGTCATCCATCCCATAGCCCACGCGCAGTTTCGCCACCTCCTCGCGCAGCCGCTGCATGAACCGCGCATACACGCCGCGCTGCACCAGCACGCGATTCGCGCAGATGCAGGTCTGACCCGCGTTGCGGAACTTCGTCGCGATCAGGCCCGCCACCGCCAACTCCAGGTCCGCATCTTCAAAGACAATCAGCGGCGCGTGACCCCCGAGTTCCAGCGAGAGTCGCGTGACGTTTTGCGCGGCCTGCTTCATCAGAATCTTGCCGACTTCCGTCGAACCGGTGAAACTCACCTTGCGCACCAGCGGGTTGCTCATGATCTCACCGCCGATGGCGGGCGCATCACCCGTGATGATGTTCATCACGCCGGCCGGAAACCCCGCCTCCACGGCCAGTTCGCCGATGGCCAGCGCGGAAAGCGGCGTCTGTTCCGCAGGTTTGACCACCATCGTGCAACCTGCGGCCAGCGCGGGGCCGAGTTTGCGTGCGATCATGGCCGCGGGAAAATTCCACGGCGTGATCGACGCCGTCACGCCGACAGGCTGGCGTAAGACGAGGATGCGTTTGTCGGTCGAACTCGCGGGGATCATCTCGCCGTAGATGCGTTTGGCTTCTTCGCCGGCCCATTCGAAGAACGATGCGGCGTAGGCAATCTCGCCGCGCGACTCGGCCAGCGGCTTGCCCTGCTCGCGCGTCATCAGTTCGGCCAGGCGCTCGCGATCGCGCAGCATCAAGTCGGACAGTCGCCGCACATGCCCCGCACGCTCCACCGCAGGTCGCCTGGACCACGCGGCAAACGCCCCGGCCGCGGCTTCAATCGCCTGCCGAGCCTCGACCGCCCCACAGTCGGGAACCTTCGCCACCAGGGCATCGGTCCCGGGGTCGCGAACTTCGACTTCACGTCCGGATGCAGACGAAACCCACTGTCCGCCGATATAGTTATGTGTCTGGATTGAACCCATGACCAACGGTAGGGGCGCGAGAAACGCGGTGAGTCATTCGTCGACACGGGTCGACGGCCCGTTGCTGATGCGCCGCATCGTTGGCTCAGGCGCGGTTGTCATCATGACGGCCAGTTGCGGTGCATGCAGCGGATGCGGCGAATGGGTGCGGGCCGCGGCCGTCATCACACAATGGCTCTCGTATGGACCCGCTCCCGAGCGGGAAAAGCCTCAACCCGCCTCCCTTGGCTATGACCGAAACGCCAGCCGAAACTGGCTGACCCCGTTCTGAGCGCACCCGCGCTCGATCGTTTCATCACACCGCGCCGCCGTCCATCGCGCAGCGGCATCACCGTGGAGATTCACATGAACGTCGAACTGTTCTCGCTCTGGTTGCCCATCCTCGTGAACTCGGTCGCGTTGTTCTTCGCTTCATTCCTCGCCTGGGCGGTCCTGCCTCACCACAAGAAGGACTGGAAGCCCTTTCCGGATGAGCAGGCCTTCATCAACGCCATCAAGCCACTCGGACTCTCGCGCGGGGTCTACAGCTTCCCCCACTGCGCTGACCACAAGCAATCCAAAGACCCGGAGTTCCAGAAGAAGTGGAAGGAAGGCCCCATGGGCGTGCTCAACGTCTGGACCATGCCCAACATGGGCTTCAACATGGCGTTGACCTTCCTCGTCTTCCTCATCGCCAGCGTGTTCATCGCGTATGTCGGCGCGGCCGCGCTGCCGCGAGGCACGGATTATCTCAAAGTCTTCCAGGTCACGGGCGCCATGGCCATCGCCGTCTTCACCATCGCCTCACTGCCAAACGCCATCTGGTTCCAGAAGCCCGCCCGCGCCGTCTGCATGGACCTGATCGACGGCATCGCCTACGGCCTGATCACCGCAGGCATCTTCGGCTCCATGTGGCCCGGCGTCTCACACCCGGCGTAGGTCTCCTGATGGGAAATGATGGCCTTCGGTCTGCCCGTCACTCGCGTCACCGCCGCGAGTCTGGCCCATCGCTCGCTCCGACGGGAACAGTGCGGGATTCCATGCAAAGCCCGAATTTAGGGGCTTGCGGCCGGGGCGTGTTTCTGGTATGATGGCCAGCAGCGCCTCGGCGGGCATGGCCAGTGGCCGGCCTGTTCGGGCATCCGGGTGGCGCGTGACAGGGTTCCACGGCCGGCGACGCGTGAACATCGCCGGCCGCAAGGAGACTGGCCATGATGTCAGGTCAAGTGTCGGCGTTCTTCAGATCCATCTGCCGCATCGCGCAGGCGATCCGCTCCACACAGCATGTGTGGGGGGGGGGGGCAGCCCCCGATGCCAGGGTGCGCTCGTCCGGCAGCCTGATCGCAAGGAGGTGGTGCATGCTCATCGCGGCCGTGGTGGCGGGGTTGGTGATGGGCGGGGAGGCGAGTGGGCAGAGTTTGGTGGAGGAGTGGGAAGCGCCGTTGCGGGTGGTTCCGTTCGCGACGGACAAGGATGATGTGGCGGTCGCGCAGGCGCACATGAAAGATGGAGGCGACGAGTTCATCATTGTCACCGGATGGGGAACCAACGCCTACGGTGGCGTGTGCATCGTCACGTACAAGGTTGATGCTGAGACGGGCAGCGTCGAGGAAGGGCCAGTCTACTTTCCTGCTGGCAGTCCCGCGACGGTCACGACCACGCACAAGCCCACGGCTATCGTCGTCGATGACACCACCGGCGATGTGTACATCACGGGCTACAGCCAGAACGGCAACGGCGACTTCGACTACATCCTGCTGAAGTACGACAGTGAACTCGATCCTTCAGCTACGGCAACCGGCTGGGCAGCCGTTTCTCCTGACACCGCTGGGGTCCGTCGTTTTGACGGCGAGGGCGAACAGGACGACAAGGCCGTGTCCATCGTTTTGGCGGAGCACGCATCCGTTGACTACGTCGTCATCACAGGCACATCGCGCGGCGAGGACAACAACGACATCGTGACGATCGCCTACAACCGCGACGACGGCGACATTGAGTGGCAGGACTCGTACAACGGCCCGGGCGATGGCAACGACTTCGCCGTGAAGGTTGCTGTGGTCTTCATCGGCGGTAGCAGCACGTCAGCCAACGATGGCTCCAACATCCTGATCGGCGGCACCGTCTGGAACGGCGCGGATGGATTCGACATCGTCGCCCTGCGCTATCACGCGACGGGCACGTTCATCTGGGAACTTGATCCCCCCTACAACGGACCCACGGATGGCGAAGACATCTGCACGGACCTCGTGGCGATCAGTGGGCAGGAATCCGACACATGCCTGTTCCTGTGTGGATACACCCCCAACAGCAGCGACCCCGCACCCGGGAACACCGACTACGTCACGCTGGCCATCCGACTCAGCGGCGATCTGTCGGATGATTGGGAAGATGATGGCGATGGTGACGGCGTCCGAGTGTGGAATCCGGGCGTGGAACTGAGCGACGACCGGGCCGTGGCCATCGGTCTGGCGAAGACGGTAGTCGTGACCGGGCGCGTCGGCAACGCCGAAGATGACGCGGGTGGCTACGACATCGGCACGATCGCGTATCAGATCAACGATGGCGACGTCGCCGACACCGACATTTACGGCTTCGGCGGCTTCGACGGGATTGACGTTCGAGCGGTCGCGATGGCGACGGGAACTGAGAATTCCGAGGGCCTTGTCTACATCACCGGCTGGCGATACAACCCGGTCAGTCAGGATGCCCCGTACTCATACCTCACGCTGCGATACTCCATCGACACGGGCTTGACGCTCGATGCGACCGCTTTGTTGCACGGTGAAGGGCTCGAAGCCGAGGCGCGGCACGTCATCTGGGAGTTCGGCCTTGGCGTGTTCGTCACGGGCGGACACAACGGTCTGACGGCCAACGTTGATCACGTCACGGTGCGGTACTCGCAATGAACCGCTCACGAGTCAATCGGCATCGCTTGGACGTCCAAGACGCCACGCCACAGCGCGAGGGACTGGCGATGCCATGGATCATCGTCGGCGCGGCCTTCATCATGGCCGCGCCGGCCTTTTCTCAATGTCAACCAACATGGTCCACGTTGCCGCACAGAGACCAGGCAACGGCGTTCGCCACCTACGACGAGGATGGCGACGGTCCCGCCCCGCCGATGCTCTTCATCGGCGGCGTCCGCGAGATTGGCGTGGATCGCGGACCAAGTTCACCAACATTGGATGTCGAGCGCATTTCGAGGGGAGACTCATGGCAATTCTACGCCGCAGACCATGGTCTCGAACCTTGGCCACCGGAATCACTCATTGGTAGCCCGGTGTCTGTTCATGGTGCAATGCGCGGTGTCTTCGCTGGGGGACTGTTTACCCACTCAGGTATGTTGCCGGTTAGGAGTGTCGCGCGCTGGACTGGCACTCGATGGGAAGAGGTCGGCGGAGGCGCGGAAGGCAATCCTCGCGCGTTTGCGTTCTTTGACGACGGTGCCGGGCTTGTTCTAATGGCGTCCAATCTCTATCGATTGTCGGGGGGCAAACCCGATCTGTTTGGAGTATCCCGCTGGGATGGCGGCGAGTGGTCTCTCGTCGGTAACGGTGTGTGGCGTGGTACTCCCAGCCGAATCGGTACGACGCGGGGCCTTACGGTATTTGACGAACCAAGGACACAGGGCTTCAAGAGGTCCCTTTTTGTAGGCGGTTCATTCGATCTCGCTGGACACACGCCCGTTGGTAACATTGCGCGTTGGGACGGCAAAGAATGGTCGACGGTTGGCGAACTAGGAACCGAACAAGGGGTCGTCTACTCTCTTTGCGTCTTTGATGCAGGCGACGGCCCGATGCTCTACGTTGGCGGCTCGTTCTCCCGCGTCGGCGGGCCGTCCAACTGGATCACGGCCCCGCGCCTGGCGCGGTGGGATGGCAAGGAGTGGTCTGCCGTGCCGGGCTGGACTGCGCCAGGCGGCGGCAACGTTCGCGCGATGGCCGTCTTCGACGACGACGGCGATGGACCCAACAAACCTGCCCTCTTCATCACGGGCTTCTTCGCGGGCGCGGCGGGGACCAACGCCAGCAGCATCATCAAGTGGGATGGCAAGACATGGGATGCCATGGATGGCGGCCTCGGCGGCTTCGGACGCGTCGGCGAGACGCTCCACGTCTTTGACGATGATGGCGATGGACCAAACCCTGGCGGTCTCTATGTCGGCGGCACCTTCGATACGGCCGGCGGCGTCCTCTCCTACGGCCTCGCCCGCTGGGGTTGTCCGCTCACCCCCCCCTGCCTGGCGGATTGTGATTTCTCAACCGGCTTCGGCACGCTTGATGTCTTTGACTTCCTCTGCTTCCTCAACCGCTTTCACGCCGGTGCGCCCTATGCCTGCGACTGCGATGTCTCAACAGGTCACGGCGTCTGCGACATCTTCGACTTCCTCTGCTACGGCCAACGCTTCCAGAACGGATGCCCGTAGGAAACGTACGGGAGTTTCGCGCGTGTGCCGTGAGCGGCGCGGGCAAGTCTGCTGACTTGCCCATGCCACGCGCTGAGACGACAAAGTTCGGTGATCGTGCGCGGCGACCTGTGACGCGCATGACGCACGCCCGCCAGGTGGCTCCTTCCGACACCACGCCCTCATCGACAATCGGGCTTCTTATTCGACGGACGCTGCGGCCGATCGCGGAGCGATCGGGCCACCCGTTGCCTGGCCGTGGCGTGTGGCGTACCCTTTCCTTCACGCTGCGGATGTGGCGGAATTGGCAGACGCGCTAGGTTCAGGTCCTAGTGGGAGTAAAATCCCGT